>NZ_JABFFN010000001.1:1500000-1748073 GCF_019685515.1 Streptococcus cristatus | reverse complement strand
TTGTTGGAGGATTACCCAAGTCCGGCTGAAGGGAACGGTCTTGAAAACCGTCAGGCGTGTAAAAGCGTGCGTGGGTTCGAATCCCACATCCTCCTTTTATATTAACGCGGGATGGAGCAGCTCGGTAGCTCGTCGGGCTCATAACCCGAAGGTCGTAGGTTCAAATCCTGCTCCCGCAATATTGGCTCGGTAGCTCAGTTGGTAGAGCAATGGATTGAAGCTCCATGTGTCGGCGGTTCGATTCCGTCTCGCGCCATATTTTATTTATAACTTGGAAGGGTAGCGAAGAGGCTAAACGCGGCGGACTGTAAATCCGCTCCTTCGGGTTCGGGGGTTCGAATCCCTCCCCTTCCATTGCTTTAGTTACGGGCATAGTTTAAAGGTAGAACTAAGGTCTCCAAAACCTTCAGTGTGGGTTCAATTCCTACTGCCCGTGTTAATAAAATTATGGCGGGTGTGGTGAAGTGGTTAACACACCAGATTGTGGCTCTGGCATGCGTGGGTTCGATCCCCATCACTCGCCTATTTTATATTATTGGGGTATAGCCAAGCGGTAAGGCAAGGGACTTTGACTCCCTCATGCGTTGGTTCGAATCCAGCTACCCCAGTTACTATTTGCCGGCGTGGCGGAATTGGCAGACGCGCTGGACTCAAAATCCAGTGTCCGCAAGGACGTGCCGGTTCGACCCCGGCCGCCGGTATAGTAATGATGACAAGGTTTCTAGGCCTTGTCTTTTCTTTTATCTGATTATCTGTATTTGTTTGAGTTACTAAAAATTACGGCTCTTTGTCAACTGTAGTGGGTTGAAGTCAGCTAAGATCGAGAAAGGACGAATTTCGTCCTTTCTTTTTTGATGTTGAGAGCGATGAAAATCTGTTTTTGAACTTTTCAAAGTTCCGAAAACCAATGGCATTTCGTTTGATAAGTTTGATGAGATTATTAGTCGCTTCCAATTTTGCATTAGAATAGGGTAACTGAAGAGCGTTGACGATTTTCTCTTTATCCTTTAGGAAGGTTTTAAAGATAGTCTGAAAAAGAGGATGAACCTGCTTTGGATTCTCCTCAATAAGCCTGAGCCTAGAAATTCGAAAGCGAAGCTGTCTAGCTAGGTCATAGTAAGGACTAAACATACCCATCGTAATGATTTTCACCTGACAGCGAATGGTTCTATCGTAGCGAAGAAAGTAATTTCGGATGATAGTTCGTGTCCTGCCTTCAAGGACAGTGATGATATCGAGCTTTTTAAAATCTTGCGCAATGAAACCCATCTTTCCCTTAGTGAAGGCATACTCGTCCCAGGACATAATCTCAGGAAGTTGGCTAAAGTCAGGCTTAAAGTGAAAGCCATTGAGCTTGCGAATGACAGTTGAAGTTGAAATGAAAAGCTGATGGGCAATGTCGATCATAGAAGTTTTTTCAATCAACTTTTGCGCAATCTTTTGCTTGATAATACGAGGAATTTGATGATTCTTCTTGACGAGAGAAGTCTCAGCGACCATCATTTTCAAATAATGATAGCACTTGAAACGACACTTCTCATAAGAATTCTGGTAGGCATACCAGTTGTTTCAAGGTAAGGAATCTTAGACAGTTTTTGGAAGTCATATTCTTCATTTTATTTCCGCAATCAGGACAAGATAGGGCCTCGTAGTCCAGTTTAGCGATAATTTCTTTGTGAGTATCTCTATGGATGATATCCATAAATTGGATATTAGTGTCTTTAATGTCTAGTAATTTTGTGATAGAATGTAATTATTCCATATGATTCTTTCTAATGATGGTTTGGTCGCTTTTCATTATAGATGATATGGGACTTTTTTTCTACACAAAAATAGGCTCCATAATATCTATAGGGGATTTACCCACTACAAATATTATAGGGCCTTATTTTTGAGTGCCATTCTAATCTTTTTTGCTTAGATTTTTGGTATAATATTACTTATTCACAATTTATTTTGATTATGAAAGTGTTGGTGTTTGATGTCTCGTTCGATTGATTTGCTTAAGAAACGCTACTTAGAAAATATAAAAGAGAAACCTGATTTATTTGTGGGAATTGAGCTGGAGTATCCTGTTATCAATTTATAGGGTAATGCTACAGATAGTGAAGTTGTTAAGGATCTCTTTCGGTATTTACCATCAGTTCTGGGTTTTACGATTGAAAAAGTAGATGACTTTGGAAATCCAATTCAGTTGCTTGATCCAGTTAGCCAAGATACTATCTTATTCGAAGTCTCCTATACAACTATCGAGTTTGCTTTTGGGAGGGCTAAATCCATCCAAGAGGTTGAAGAGCGTTTTCGAGATTATATGGATCTGATTCAGAAAAAGTTGGGAGAGGTAAATCATGCCGTAGTTGGTTCTGGAATCCATCCTTATCGGGATAAGAATGATAATCAACCGGTTGCTTATGAACGTTATCAGATGTTAATGAACTATTTGAAGTTGAGCAGAACTGTTCTAGGGCCGGATTTACACGATTACCCGGAATACGGTGCTTTTATCTGTGGAAGTCAAGTTCAATTGGATGTTTCAAAGTCTAACTATTTGCGTGTCATCAATGCATTTAACCAGATTGAAGCTGCCAAAGCCTTTTTATTTGCCAATTCTGAGTTTTCAGGGGAAGATTGGGATACCAAAATTTCGAGAGATATTTTTTGGGAAGAGTCTATACACGGGATTTATGCTGAAAATGTAGGCGTCAATGCCAGACTCTTCAAAGACGAGAATGATTTTTTTGATTATCTAGATCATTCTGCGATTTTTACTGCAGAGCATGATGGGCAGACCTATTATTTTCATCCGATTCAGGCTAGAGATTATTTGACTACACCTGAAATCCAGGCATTTACCCTTAATGGGGATGAGGTTCTTATTTACCCTCGGGAGAAGGATTTTGAAACCCATCGTAGTTACCAGTACCAAGACTTAACGACTCGAGGAACAGTTGAGTTTCGCAGTGTTTGTACTCAGCCGCTTGATAGGACTTTTGCTTCTGCAGCCTTTCACTTGGGCTTGTTGGTTCATTTAGACAAGCTTGAAGCTTACTTGCGAACTGCTCCATTTTTTACCACAGCTGGTCGTGATTATAAGCTTTTAAGACGACAATTTTCTAAAAAACAACTCACAGATGAAGAAGAAACTACGGTTCTCGAGTTTTCTAAAGACTTACTCACCCTAGCTGAGGAGGGACTGGAGAAAAGAAATAAGCAAGAAATGGTTTATTTAGAGCCTTTGAAGAAAAAATTGGGATTATAATTTCTCTTATAAAGGGAGAATTTTCTGAAAAATCGTGATATAATGGAAGAGACTATAGATAAAGGATAGAGATTCATGACATTAGTTTATCAATCAACGCGTGATGCCAATAATACAGTAACTGCCAGCCAAGCTATTTTGCAAGGTTTGGCGACGGATGGTGGTCTGTTTACACCACTTACTTATCCAAAGGTTGATTTGGACTTTGACACATTAAAAGATGCTTCTTACCAAGAAGTGGCCAAATTAGTTTTATCAGCCTTTTTAGATGACTTTACGGCTGAGGAGTTGAACTACTGTATCAACAATGCCTACGATAGCAAGTTTGATACTCCAGCGATTGCGCCATTGGTGAAACTGGATGGGCAATACAACTTGGAATTGTTCCATGGTTCAACGATTGCCTTTAAGGATATGGCCTTGTCTATCTTGCCATACTTTATGACGACAGCCGCTAAAAAGCATGGTTTGGAGAACAAGATTGTCATTTTGACAGCGACATCTGGTGATACTGGAAAAGCTGCTATGGCAGGGTTTGCGGATGTGCCTGGAACTGAGATTATCGTCTTTTATCCAAAGGATGGTGTCAGCAAGGTACAAGAGTTGCAAATGACTACTCAGACTGGCGACAATACTCATGTTATCGCTATTGATGGAAACTTTGATGATGCACAAACAAACGTGAAGCACATGTTCAACGATGTGGAACTTCGTGAAAAATTGGCTGCCAATAAACTGCAATTTTCATCAGCTAACTCTATGAACATTGGTCGTTTGGTACCACAGATTGTTTATTATGTTTATGCCTACGCTCAGTTGGTCAAGACTGGTGAGATTGTGGCTGGTGATAAGGTCAACTTCACAGTACCAACAGGAAACTTTGGAAATATCTTGGCTGCCTTTTATGCTAAACAAATCGGTCTGCCAGTTGGTAAATTGATCTGTGCTTCAAATGACAATAATGTTTTAACTGACTTCTTCAAGACACGTGTTTATGATAAGAAACGTGAGTTTAAAGTAACAACTAGTCCATCTATGGATATCTTGGTATCTTCAAACTTGGAGCGTTTGATTTTCCATCTTTTGGGGAATGATGCGGTTAAGACAGCTGAACTCATGAATGCCTTGAGTACACAAGGACAATATGAATTGACAGACTTTGATGCAGCGATTCTGGAACTCTTTGCAGCTGAATATGCGACTGAGGAAGAAACTGCGGCAGAAATTAAACGTGTTTATCAAACAGATGCTTACATCGAGGACCCACACACCGCGGTTGCCTCAGCTGTTTATAGAAAATACCAAGCAGCTACTGGCGATGCGACTAAGACAGTGATTGCATCAACAGCTAGTCCATACAAGTTCCCAGTGGTTGCCGTAGAAGCGGTAACAGGAAAAGCAGGCTTGACTGACTTTGAAGCCTTGGCTCAATTACATGACATTTCAGGAGTGGCAGTGCCACCAGCGGTTGATGGCCTTGAAACAGCTCCAGTTCGTCATAAAACAACAGTGGCAGCTGCTGACATGCAAGCAGCGGTTGAGACTTATCTAGGACTTTAAGACAGAGGGAGTAAACTCGGTTGGGAAACCAACTGAGTTTCTTTTCATCAGGAGGAAGGATTGTTTAAGAAAAATAAAGACATTCTCAATATTGCCTTGCCCGCTATGGGTGAAAACTTTTTACAGATGCTCATGGGAATGGTGGACAGTTACTTGGTCGCTCACTTGGGACTGATAGCTATTTCGGGTGTTTCAGTTGCTGGCAATATTATCACCATTTACCAGGCAATTTTTATCGCTCTGGGAGCTGCTATTTCTAGTGTTATTTCAAAAAGTTTGGGGCAGAAAGATCAGTCCAAGTTGGCTTATCACGTGACAGAGGCTCTCAAGATAACCCTATTGCTGAGTGCACTGTTAGGCGCCTTATCGCTCTTTGCAGGGCAAGAGATGATAGGACTCTTGGGAACTGAGCAGGAGGTGGCCGAGAGTGGTGGGCTCTACCTATCTTTGGTAGGCGGATCGATTGTTCTCTTGGGCTTGATGACCAGTCTAGGTGCCTTGATTCGTGCAACGCATAATCCTCGTCTCCCCCTCTATGTGAGTCTTTTATCCAATGCCTTGAATATTCTTTTTTCCAGTCTAGCTATTTTTGTCCTTGATATGGGTATAGCGGGTGTTGCTTGGGGGACTATCTTGTCTCGCTTAGTCGGTCTTGTGATTTTGTGGTCACAATTAAAACTGCCTTATACGAAACCGACTTTTGGACTGGATAAAGACTTACTGATCTTGGCTTTGCCAGCAGCTGGAGAGCGCCTTATGATGAGGGCTGGGGATGTAGTGATCATTGCTTTGGTCGTTTCTTTTGGAACGGAGGCAGTGGCGGGAAATGCAATCGGGGAGGTTTTGACCCAGTTTAACTATATGCCTGCCTTTGGCGTCGCTACGGCAACTGTCATGCTGGTGGCTCGAGCAGTTGGAGAGGATAATTGGAAAAGAGTAGATAATTTGAGCAAACAGACCTTTTGGCTTTCTCTGCTCCTCATGTTGCCCTTGACATTTAGTATCTATGTCTTAGGGATACCACTGACTCATCTCTATACGACCGATCCTGTAGCAGTTGAAGCGAGCGTTTTGGTAGCACTGTTCTCTCTACTAGGAACTCCCATGGCGACAGGGACAGTTATTTATACGGCGGTTTGGCAGGGATTGGGAAATGCTCGCCTTCCCTTTTATGCGACAAGTATAGGGATGTGGTGTATCCGTATTGGGACAGCCTATCTGATGGGCATTGTTCTTGGTTGGGGCTTGTCTGGTATTTGGGCAGGGACTCTTTTGGATAATGGTTTTCGCTGGTTATTTCTACGCTACCGTTACCAGAGTTATATGAGCTTGAAAGGATAGAAAATGCAAAAAATAGCTTTTATTTGGGATTTAGACGGGACTTTATTGGACTCTTACGAAGCGATTTTATCAGGGATTGAGGAGACCTTTGCTCAGTTTTCTATTCCTTATGATAAGGAGAAAGTGAGAGAGTTTATCCTCAAGTATTCGGTGCAGGATTTGCTTGTGCAGGTGGCGGAAGAGAGAAAACTAGATGCGGAAGTGCTCAATCAGGTGCGTGCTCAGAGTCTGTCTGAGAAAAATGCCCAGGTAGTTTTGATGCCAGGTGCGCGTGAAGTGCTAGCTTGGGCAGACCAAGCAGGGATTCAACAGTTTATCTATACTCATAAGGGGGACAATGCTTTTACTATTCTAAGAGACTTGGGGTTGGAATCCTATTTCACAGAGATTCTAACCAGTCAGAGTGGCCTTGAGCGCAAGCCTAATCCAGAAGCGGCTAACTATCTGCTAGACAAGTATCAGCTGGATCCTAGGGCTACCTATTATATAGGGGACCGGACTTTGGATGTGGAATTTGCCCAGAATAGCGGTATTCAAAGCATCAACTTTTTAGAATCTTCTTTTGAAGGCAATCACATGATTCAAGTACTAGCAGATATTCCTCATTTTTTTGAGAGTAAGTAACGAGAAGATTGTGTCAATTTTGTGACAGAAACCTAACAAACTATTTCAAGTAATCGAGTTTGTTACAAGGAATAGACAGTTCTATTAAATAGGCCCTAGAGGGCTTTTTTTCTGCTTTTTTTGTGTTATGATAGACGGGTACTCATTTGAAAGGAATATGAACGAATGAAGAAAAGAATTATTTTTGCCTCAACAGTAGCCTTGTCATTTGCCCCAGTATTGGCAACCCAAGCAGAAGAAGTCCTTTGGACTGCACGTAGTGTTGGGCAAATCCAAAATGATTTGACTAAAACGGACAACAAAACAAGCTATACAGTACAGTATGGTGATACTTTGAGCACCATTGCAGAAGCCTTGGGTGTAGATGTCACAGTTCTTGCAAATTTGAACAAAATCACCAATATGGACTTGATTTTCCCAGATACTGTCCTCACTACAACTGTCAATGAAGCAGAAGAAGTAACGGAAGTTGAGATCCAAACTCCTCAAGCAGATGCTGAAGAAGTGACAACTGCGACAGCTGATTTGACGACCAACCAAGTGACCGTCGATGAACAAACAGTTCAAGTAGAAGACCTTTCTCAACCAATTGAGGAAGCTCCAACTGTAACAGAGACTGAAAAACCAGCAGAAGTAGCGCAAAGTTCAGAAGTTTCTGAGACAGCTACAGTTGCTGAAGAGACACCATCTACAGAAACACCTGTAGCTGAAGAAACAGCTGAAACGACTCCAGCGGAAGCACCAGTAGCAGAAACAACTCGCCCAGTTGAAGAAGAAGCTCCTCAAGCAGCGACTCCAGCTACCGAAGAAACGGCAGCAACTGAAACGCCTGCTGATACAACAGGAACAAGTGCAGCAGAAGAAACAACAAATTCTGATACTACAACTTTGACTTATCAAGCAGCGCAAAGCCAAACTCCTTCAAGAACTTATTCAGCTCCAGCGGCTCCTGACTATGCAGGACTTGCTGTAGCTAAGTCTGAGAATGCTGGTCTTCAACCACAAACTGCAGCCTTCAAAGAAGAAATTGCCAATTTGTTTGGAATTACATCTTTTAGCGGCTACCGTCCTGGTGACAGTGGAGACCATGGTAAAGGATTGGCCATCGACTTTATGGTCCCAGTGAGTTCAGCACTTGGTGATCAAATCGCGGAATACGCGGTTCAAAATATGGCTAGCCGTGGTATCAACTACATCATCTGGAAACAACGTTTCTACGCTCCATACGATAGTAAATATGGACCTGCCTACACGTGGAATCCAATGCCAGACCGTGGTAGTGTGACCGAAAATCACTATGACCACGTTCACGTATCAATGAACTAATAGAAAAAGAAGCTGAAAACTCGCAAGGTTTGAGGCTTCTTTTTGTGTGCGGGTAAGAAATAGATACGTTTATTAAATCTCGGTTTTATATTATAAGTGCACAATAAAAAGCTCATAAAACGTTCTAGTAAAATTGATTTGAACGAACTAATTATGAAAGGAAATATTATGAGCTATCACCATCCTAGCATAGGAGAAAATGATGAAGTGCTTTTGTTTACCATACGTAAGGTTTAGGTTTTTCTCAGTTATTTTAAATGATTTACTAAATCTCTTTCTTGAAAAGAGAAGCGACAAGATTTTCGATAGATAGTTGAAGTTGGGAGATGTTATTTTTTGACAATTTCTGTAAGAGAAATTTTTTCGATTAGGGGGTGAGTGCGTTCTTTTTAATCAGATTTGATATTTAGGAGGCTTTTTCATAGCTAGAATATCAGAATATAGGCCATACGTTTACAACCTTTTCTGGAGTAGCAGGAGAAGTTTTAGCCAAGGAAAAGGAGATTTTTTTCCGTAAAGAGACGGCAAAATGATATTAGTATCTTATTTTGAGTCATCCTTTACTATTTTGGATGGGTCTCAGACGTCCCATTTCTAATTGATTTGGTAGCTATTCTGTATAGATTATACAGAATATTTACACATTTAGAGTTTCAATCAAAATGCTTGACAAACCCCGGTGGGGTATAGTGAAATCACTAATTAGATATATAATGGATTTATTTGGGTGTATATATGAATATAAGTTTAAAGGAATTAAGAAAGCTTAAAAGAGTTGACTTAATGGAATTGTTAGTATCGCAAGCAGAGGAAATTGAGCATTTACAAAATCGAGTGTTAGAACTAGAGGATCAGCTCAATGATAGGAATATTTTAATAGCTAAGGCGGGATCAATTGCAGAGGCGTCTTTAGAAATCAATAAGATTTTCGAAGTAGCACAGAAAACTGCAGATCAATATCTTAAGAATATCCATCGATTAGCTGAACAGCAAAATAAAAATGAAAAAAATTATGTGGAGTAGTTTCGTTCATGTCAATAGAATCTAAAAAGTTGAAGTGGTCAGATTTGCCTGAGGCTTCTGAACTTTCCCAGGCTCTTGAACAAGAAAAATACCGAGAACGCTATTTAAAAACATTGAAAAGCACAGTTTCTACATTAGTAGTTGTAGCAGCTATTGCAATCTTAACAGCGACTCTATGGTTACCAGTCTTGCAGATATATGGGAACTCGATGACCCCAAATCTTGAATCTGGAGATATGGTAGTTTCGGTTAGCGCACAAAAACTGAGACAAGGGGATGTCGTCGCTTTTTATTACAATAATAAAGTTTTAGTGAAGCGCGTGATTGCAACCGAGGGACAATGGGTTGATATTGATAGTCAAGGAACTGTCAGTGTGGATGGTCAAAAGCTTGGGGAACCATACCTCGCAGATAATTAAAAAGATCTAGGTGATACTAATATTCAATTACCCTACCAGGTTCCTGAGGGAAAATTTTTTGTGATGGGAGATCATAGAAGTGCCTCTATTGATTCACGTAACACGGCTATTGGATCGATTGGTAATGAACAAATCGTTGGACGTCTTGTTCTACGCGTCTGGCCTCTAAATCGTATACAATGGATTAAATAGAGAGGAGTATTATGAAAACAGTATTTGAAAAAATGGCATCACGTATTCGACAACGAATGAGAGAAAGTCTGTGGGCCCGAATCAGTATGGTCTTATCGGTAGTTGTTGTATTTTGTACGACCTATGTGCTGATTTTGCCAGCTCTGACCTTGACTTCCGATTCTAGTAGCTCTATTATTCAAACGGAAGATACTATTACAGCAGTAACCTCTGATTCCTCTAAAGAGAGCACAGAGGCTACTCAACAAGATAAAAAACAAGAACCACAGGTATCGGAAAGTACACCTTCTACGTCGAAAACATTATCGTCTGATTCTCATTCATCGAAAGCAGGTAGTCAAAAGGCGGAAACTGAAAATGTTATAGTTAAGGTTGACTATGAGGCAGAGACATTTTCGGAAAGTGTAACCTTGAGGGTCAAACATGTCACAGATACGACAGCCATAGATGCGAAACTAAGTGACGTTCTTAAGGATCGTAATCGAATATTGACTTCTTCCTATACTTATGATATTTCCTTTGTCAATAATCAAGGGAAAGAAGTGGAGCCTAGTAAGGAAGTTAAGGTTTCCCTCACTTTTAAGGATGCAGTAGAAGCGTCAACCATTCAAGAAGGTTGGAAACTTTATCATTTCAAAAACAATGATGTCAATCAAGTTGAAGATTTGACAGATAGTCATACAACAAATATTCAAGAGACAGATAAAGCTGTTTCCGTTGTAGAGTTTATGTCTGACACATTTTCGCAATATACAATCGCAGGAACTAGTTACGAGGATTTTTCTACTTATATAACGTCAGGTAACTATAAAGGGAAACCAGTTGAGTATATTTCGGGCAATACAAGAACCTTAACGTCGGAGCTAGACCTCAAATATAGTATTCCTAAGTCACAATTAGCACAAAAGAAAAGCTACGCGATTCCATTACCTGCTGATACGACTTGGTCAAATGTGAATGAAAACCAAGATTATATTGGTAAAGATGGAAATCGTGATGCCTTCAAATATCGTTTTGTTCAAGAGAATGGTAAGAAGTACATTGTTATCAATTTTTTGGATAGTTATGTTAGTCAAGCACAAGAGAGTGTTTCGGGGGATTTGACCTATACTGCAACAATCGGTCAAACCCATCGAAAAGAGAATGGTAATTACGAAATTCCCTTTACAGATAAGATCACGATTACGGTTCCTTCAGATAAAATCGACAAGAAAGCAGAACCCCAGCAGTCTGAACATGATGTTCAAAGCCAGAAAATTGGGGCAGTTACCTATAATGGAGATGAGGCTTATCTAGATTATACGGTTACTGTCTGGTCTGAAAAAGGAACGAAAGGTCAAGTTAAAATTAATGACTATCTTGATGCAAAGGGATTAACCATTGGAGAACTCCAAAATCTTACTATCAAAAAAGCGGGTTACCAATACTGGGGAGGAACGGAGACGGACCAGGTCGGTGAGCAACCTCTATCAGTGCAACCAGTTAAGTCAGGCACATCTTTTGAACTGACACTTCCAAAACTAGAAGCGAAACAGAAGTATACGATTAAATATCGATATAAAGTAACCGGCATCCCAGCAGGTCAAGCTATGTCCGTTTCGAATGGGGTTGACGTTGAGACACCCGACATCCCTAAAAAACACAGTGATAGCTACCTTAGTATTTTTAGGAATAAAATTGGCAAGACCGGTCAGTATGACGAAAAGTCAAATAAAATTAAGTGGACTATCACAGTCAATGAAAATCAGAATGATATTGCTGGTGCAGAACTAAAAGATGAAATGATTGCGAAATCAAGTGATGTCGCTATTACACCAAGTAATGGGGCCACTAAAACCAATACTGGCTACAAATTTTCAGCAACAGATGGTGGTAGAAATACTAATAAGTATGTAATCACCTATACAACGGATGCTGGTGAAAAATCTAATAGCTGGGCTGGTTCTGCAAAATCGATTTCCAATACAGCAACAATCACCGATAATGGACAAGATTCCAGCACTACAGCAACAGTACCAGGTGGTAACGGTGATACCGGAGGGCTAGAAAAAAGTTTTGTAGAGATGAAGCCGACGGGAGACTCTGATGTCAAAGAGTTGACATGGAAGTCCATCATCAAAGTACCCGGAGATAAAAAAATTCCAAAAAATGCGAAGTTTGAGGACCTTCTTAAAGGACCGAACTATACTAATAGCGGGGAACATTACTTTACAAAAGCTCAGCTAGATGCTGTTTATCAAAAGTTGATCACTGCATTGGGTGGCGCAGATAAGTTTGAGTTTTCTGTTTGGGAATCAAATAACTCAACCTGGCAGTATACACCTTACAATCAAGCTGATTCAAATAAGACGTATAGTCAATTTAAGTTCAAACTGCTAAAAGATTATACGGGTTCAGATATTTCTTTTGATTACCAATCGACAATCAATAAATCAAAGGCTACTCAATTTAGCAATACAATAAGCGGTGGTGGTTTCAATAAGGAAGCGAACTATAAGTATGAAGAAAATGGCAAAGTCTTTAAACTAGATGGAAACAATCTAGTGTGGGATGGTAAAGAGAACGAGTATGATAGTAAAGATACTGAACATACTATTCAACAAAATGGCTTAATCAGTTGGGTCATTAAGGTTAAATTGAGCGACGATACACAGTCTGTAACTTTGACAGATACCCCGCCAGCAGGATTAACCTTATCCAAATTTAGCTATGGAGCTTCTACTTATGGTATTAATGCTAGTGACTTCTCTATTTCAGATGGGAAAATCACATGGTCAAATCAATGGTATCGTCCTTTTGGAAATGATCTCGATGTGACTGGAACTGTGGATGCTAGTGGTGTTATCAACGTAACGTTTACAGCTAAAAATGGTAAAAAATTAAAAGAGCTTTTGAATAATACTGGCACACTTTATGCCAAATTTGAATTTAAGACAGATGCAAAACCTTTTGACGACTCTATCACAAAGAACTATAAGAATAAAGTTTCTGCTAAGATAGATGGAAAGCCTGCTGGTGAAGATGATCATACACAGAAAATTACTGTTGAACCAGGCAGAAAGATTTCAAAAGGTGGAACATGGAGCAATGATAATCGTGAAGTTAGCTATAAGCTAGATATTAATCCTGAGGCACAGGATCTAGCAGCGGGTAAATCAAGCTATACCTTGGTTGATACGCTTGAATACCGTGAAGACCTTTTGACAAATATAAGCTATGACTTGAAACAGGAGTCTGTTAAATTGTATGACTCAAATCATCAAGAGATAGACAAGAGTGAATGGTCCTGGACTGTTAAAAAGGTTAAGGATACCACAGGGGTTCATCGCAGTATAATAACACTACAGGTTCCAAACCGTAAGAATCTGCACTTAGAGTATAGCTATGCTGTGTCAAGTGATATCGCTGAAAATGATACGAAGAATCTTACTGTAAAAAATACTGCGGAAATCAATGGGTTAAAAACGGGTCAAACAGAAACAACGACCCACTATAATTGGCATAAAACGTCTACTAGCGCAACAGCAAATACTTTGAAATCATTTAAGATTACAAAAGTTGATACGACCAACTTTGCTACAGCTCTAGCTGACGCCACATTTGAAATTCGAGAAAATGTGACAGATAAAAAGGTAGCAACTTACAAAACATCAAGTGATGGAACATTTTACATTACGAAGTCTAATAAGGAGGCTCGAGAAAAAGAAGGAGAACTTTTAGAGGACAAGCTTTACTATGCTGTTGAAGTCAAGGCTCCTTCTGGCTACGAGCTACCAGCTAACCCCAAACGCTATTATTTCTATTTCTCTAATACAGCTACCCTACCTTCGAATATAGGTAGTCTTGTGATTGGTACTCAAGAGGTAACTAATCTTGCTAAACAAAGCAGACAAGAATATGTTGAAAATACAAAGACACCACCAATGCCACAAACGACATCAATTATAGTTGATAAAAAGTGGAAGAATGCTGATGGTAGCGAAGCTCAACGTGTGTCGGGTAAAATCACTGTTAGCCTTTATCGTGTTTCAAATATCGAATCAGCTCCTGTCAAAATTACGGAGAAAGAAATTAGCTACGACGGAAGTAAGTGGCAAACGATATTTGAAAATCTACCGACTACTGGGGAAAATGGAGAGACCTTTACTTATTATGTAGAGGAGAGCAAGGTAACTGGTTATACAGCTAGTTATTCAAATGGTACTCGAGTTTCTGAAACGGCTACTGATATGGCTATTTCGAAAGGGACTATCACGATTACCAATAAAGCACAGAAGACCTATCAACTACCTGAGACAGGAGGTGAGGGAATAGCTACTATCATGCTTGTGGGAGCAAGCCTAGTTATGCTTTCTGTATTTGCTGTAGGCTTCAAAGTCTATAGACAGATCCGCTAAAAATGAAACGGTAAAGGTGGTGATGTCTATAAATAGGTAATGTCACATTCTTGTATATTAACTATCGCGTTTGAGGCGCACACACATGTTATAAAAAATAAAAAAAGGAGATACATACATAACATGAAAAAATTAAAGTTTTTCTTGGCAGCGATTGTTGCCTTGCTAGTTACCTTCGTTGGTGGTAAGGCGTATGCCTATACCATTACAATCAATGGTGAAACAGATGGCCATACTTTTGAGGCTTATCAGATTTTCAAGGGTGACTTGAATGATAGTACGTTGTCAAATATTCAGTGGGGAACTGGAGTTACACCATTTGAATTTCATGGAAGTAATGAAGCAGCGAAAATTGCTGAGGGACTCACAGAATCGAATGCGGTGGAGTTCTCAAAAGAAGCTGCGAAACATTTGAAACAGCCTACAGCATCTGGTTCAAGTTCTATCGAAGTGCCAGAAGCTGGTTACTACTTAATCAAAGATAAGGACAACTCTCTTACTGGTAAAGATGGTAAAGCTTATACTGCTTATATCTTGAAAGTTATTAAAGATGAAACAGTAAAGCCAAAGGCTGATGTACCAAGTGTAATTAAAAAAGTAAAAGATACAAATGACACTACTGGTGAAACTACTGACTGGCAGGATTCAGCTGACTATGACTTTGGGGATAATGTTCCTTTCCAATTGACAGCAACATTACCAAAGACTAATTTTGATAAGTACCAAACTTATTATCTAGAGTTTTCAGATACACTTTCAAAAGGATTAGAATTCAATGCGGATTCATTAACTGTAAAAGTTGGGGAATCTGTCTTAACAGCAGGTCAATATAAAATTACGACTGAAAAAGATACTGCTACTGGAGCGACAAAACTATCCGTTGCGATTACTGATGTTAAAGCATTGGGAGGAACAGCTGGTGGTAAAGTTACAGTTGACTACACTGCAACATTGACTATAGATGCAGTGATTGGTGCCAAAGGTAACCCTAACGAAGTGGAATTGATTTACTCAAACAATCCAAATGAAAATGGGACAGGTAAACCAAAAGATACTGGTAAGACACCAAAAGATACAGTTATTGTATTTACTTATAAGACTGTAGTTAATAAGGTGGATCAAAACAACCAACCATTGACAGGTGCGGAATTTACACTTTTCAAAAAAATGAAAGATGGGACTGAAAAAGCTGTGTCAGTGGTAAAGAATGATGCAGGGACTCAATTTACATTTAAAGGTTTAGATGATGGTGAGTATGTTCTCAAAGAAACAGTGACACCAGCAGGATACAACACAATTAAACCAATCACTTTTAAAGTGGTTGCAACTCATGATGTGGAATCTGATGCACCTAAATTGACAGATTTGAATGGAGAGAAAGTTTCAGGAAATATTAACTTCTCTAAGAATGTTGACGAAGGTTCATTGACTACGCAAGTTGAAAATAAAAAGGGATCAATTCTTCCTTCAACTGGTAGCGTTGGTACGACTGTTCTTTATGTAGCGGGTTCTGTACTTGTTGTAGCAGCAGGTATCCTACTTGTTACAAAAAAACGTATGAAAAACTAATATTTAATGTTTCTTGAATAGGGGGTCGGAGATGGGAGACTATCTCCGTTCTTCCTTTCTAAATGATTTTAAATTCGATAAGATAAGGAGACCTTTTTGACTTATGATTGACAAAATAAAAGAAAATGCCATCACGATAATATTGGTCTTCCTTTTATTCCTTGGAGTCTCTATGTTGTCGTATCCGACAATAAGTGACTACTGGAATTCATTTCATCAGTCTAAAGCAGTAGCTGGATACGTGGAAAAAGTGGCAGATTTGAAAGAGAATGATTATAAGAAAATGCTGGCAGATGCCCATGAATATAATCAGAACTTAGACAAAGATGTGATTCCAGATTTAGATATTCCTTCGTCTCATGAAGAAATTTACAATCAAACGCTTGATGTGACAGGCACTGGAATCATGGCTTATGTTGAAATTCCAAAATTAAATACAACGATGCCTATCTACCATGGAACAGACGATACTATCCTACAGGTAGCTATCGGTCATATTCCAGGGACCTCTCTTCCCGTAGGAGGGATTGGAACTCACTCTGTTATTTCAGGACATCGTGGTTTACCATCTGCAAAACTTTTTACGGATATTGATCAGTTAGTGGAGGGGGATACTTTTCTTATTCAAGTACTGAATGAGACACTGACTTATGAGGTCGACCAGATTGTAACAGTAACGCCAGATGATGTTTCTGCTCTAGCTATTGATCCAAATCAAGATTATGTGACCTTGGTCACCTGTACACCTTATGGAGTAAATACTCATCGATTGCTTGTTAGGGGGCATCGTATAGCAAATGCTACGAAACCTGCACGTGTGACGGCAGAGGCGACGCAGTTAAAACCGGTATTGGTTGCTCCAGCTATTGTGTTGGTCTGTTTACTTGTTTTATGGTTGATAAGAATAGCTTATCGAATAATTGTTCAACATATGAAATAATACTATGTTAGTAAAACGGCTAGAAAATCTGGTCGTTTTTGTTTATCTTCAAAAAAGATTGAGATCATATATTCAAAACACGAGTATATTTCTTGATTTATTTTTTAGCCTATAGTATACTTGATAAGTCAATAGTTGACAAATCAAATATGTTAAGAGGGAATGATGGTAGCAATCCAAGATTTACTGTATCAACTACGGTTGGCAGATCAGTCTATGACACAACTATTCGAACGACAATTGGGGATTAGTCTGACTCGTTATCAAATCTTATGTTTCTTAATCGATCAGTCTCCGTGTAATCAAATAGCGGTTCAGGAGAGATTGAAGATTGATCAGGCTGCCTTGACACGGCACTTTAAAATTTTGGAAAAGGAAGGTTTGGTTAATCGACGTCGGAATCCTGAAAACCAGAGGGAGGTTTTGGTGGAAGTCACAGACTTTGCGAGAGAACAACTAGTAACCAACTCTCCCCAACACCATATAAACGTAAAGAGTCAGATGGAGAGTGTACTTACCAAAGGAGAGCGAGAAGAGTTCAGTCGCTTGTTAGAAAAGTTGATATCTGGCTTAGAAGAGATAGAAATTTAAGGAGAAGAATATGTCTATTTTTACAATTGTTTTAGCAACTATCGTTGCTTTGGAGCATTTTTACATTTTTTATTTGGAAAGTGTGGTTACGCAATCAGATACTACTAGTCGAGTGTTTAATGTGGATAAGGAAGAACTGGCTCGTCCTTCAGTGAGTTCACTCTTTAAAAATCAAGGAATTTATAATGCTTTGATAGGTGTGTTTCTCTTGTACGGGATTTATTTTTCGCAAAGCTTGGAAATTGTGACCATCTTTGTTTTATTTGTGCTTAGTGCAGCGACCTACGGTTCTCTGACAGCAGACAAGAAGATTCTTCTGAAGCAAGGTGGGCCTGCTATTTTGACTCTGCTGAGTATGTTGCTTTTGAAATAAGAAAACCAGCGTCCTGAATGACGCTGGTTTTTATATGCTCTTATCCATTTCGACGTTTACGGGCTAGTAGGGCTCTGTAAAAGAAGATGTGATTGTTTTGGATATAGGGAAGGATTGAAAAACTAGCAATTCCAAAAGTAATCCAATTGAGGAAGTACCAAGGGAGTAGTTGTAGGTCGAGGACAAAGCGTTGAAACTTGTAACCCTTCATCAAGAAACGGCTAGTTTTAAGGATTTGGCTTGGTTTAGCCTGGCCTAAATCCAGAGTGTCGCAGAGGAGGAATTCTACCTGTGAGTAGGCATAATGTTGCGGAACGTAGAGGATGTTCCCTACAATCATCAAGATGAGACTCGCGAAAAAGTAGAGTCCAAAGGTCATAAGGAACTGCTCCGTTTCAACGGATGAGAGGTCTAATTTTGGAAATTCAGGATGTAGGGCGACAAATCTCCGAGCCAATAGGTTGCTATAAAAGAGAAAATAAACGCCTACTAAGTTTGGAATGCTCCATAAAAAGAGGTAGAAACGTTTGAGGAGCAGAGTTAGGAAGGTTTGCGAGAAGCGCTCTTCAGCAAAGAGGGCTAGGCTTGATTTTACTGAGAGTTCTGTATCAGGATCCTTGAGGAGTCGGAGTGTCGCAAAGGCAGCACCTGCTAGAAAAATCGTGCTCACAAAAGAAACCACTAACGGGAAGAGATAGGCTTGGAGCACTTGTGCCAGCATGCTGAAAAAGGATTGCTCTAAAACACTTTCTTGGAGACGAGCCAAGGGGTTTAGAAAGCCTGATAAGATGACCAGTATGCTAGGTAATAGATAGACGAGAAGGAGGCGGGGATTTTCAGCCTGAAACTGCCTCGTCTGCAGACGAATGGTTTTTAAATCAATTTTTGGGTATTTCATTCTTTCATTATATCATAGTTCGTGACAGTTCCTGGTTTTTTTGATAAAATCATACAGTATGCCTTTGGGCGCAAAGTATGAACTGGGACTGTATTTCCCAGCTTCGGAGGTAGAAAATGTCAGATTCACCAATCAAATACCGTTTGATTAAGAAAGAAAAACACACAGGAGCTCGTCTAGGAGAAATCATCACCCCACACGGTACCTTCCCGACACCTATGTTTATGCCAGTTGGGACCCAAGCCACTGTTAAAACCCAGTCGCCAGAGGAATTGAAGGAGATGGGATCAGGAATTATCCTCTCTAATACTTATCATCTATGGCTTCGCCCAGGAGATGAACTCATCGCACGCGCAGGTGGTCTCCACAAATTTATGAACTGGGACCAACCAATCTTGACGGATAGTGGTGGCTTCCAGGTTTATTCCCTAGCAGATAGCCGAAATATCACCGAAGAAGGAGTAACCTTTAAAAACCATCTCAATGGCTCCAAGATGTTCCTATCGCCAGAAAAGGCTATCTCTATTCAGAATAATCTAGGCTCAGACATCATGATGTCCTTTGACGAATGTCCTCAATTTTATCAACCTTATGACTACGTTAAGAAATCCATCGAGCGTACTAGCCGTTGGGCTGAGCGTGGTTTGAAGGCTCACCGTCGCCCACATGACCAAGGTTTGTTTGGAATTGTACAGGGGGCAGGATTTGAAGACCTTCGCCGTCAGTCAGCTCACGACCTTGTTAGCATGGACTTCCCTGGCTACTCTATCGGTGGTTTGGCTGTGGGAGAAACCCACGAAGAGATGAATGCAGTCTTGGACTTCACAACCCAACTTCTCCCAGAAAACAAACCTCGCTACCTGATGGGAGTGGGAGCACCAGATAGCTTGATTGATGGGGTCATTCGTGGTGTGGATATGTTTGACTGTGTCCTGCCGACTCGTATCGCTCGTAACGGGACTTGTATGACCAGCCAAGGTCGTTTGGTTGTCAAGAATGCTCAGTTTGCTGAGGATTTTACGCCACTGGATCCTGAGTGTGATTGCTACACATGTAAGAACTATACACGCGCCTACCTTCGCCACCTGCTCAAGGCTGATGAAACCTTTGGTATCCGCTTGACTAGCTACCACAATCTCTACTTCTTGCTCAACCTGATGAAGCAAGTACGCCAAGCCATCATGGATGACAACCTCTTGGAATTCCGTGAGTATTTTGTGGAAAAATATGGCTACAACAAGTCAGGACGCAATTTCTAAAGTGTAAAAATAGAATGCTGAAATCCTAAGTTTTCTCTTAGGATTTTTCTTCTTTTTTTGATAAAATAAGGTGTATTATGGAATAAAAATTAGATGTTTTTACGATCTAATTGAGTGGGGAATAAACTCGTATGCGTATTAAATGGTTTTCCTTGATTAGGATTACAGGTTTACTTTTGGTGCTCTTGTACCACTTCTTTCAAACAATCTTTCCTGGAGGCTTCTTTGGGGTAGATGTCTTTTTCACTTTTTCAGGATTTTTGATTACTGCCCTCCTTTTAGAAGAATTTGGAAGAAAACGCCAGATTGATTTACTAGGCTTTTTTAAGAGACGGTTTTACCGCATCGTACCACCTGTGGTTCTGATGGTTTTGGTGACCATGCCCTTTACCCTCCTAGTTCGCCAAGACTATGTTGCTGGAATTGGCGGTCAGATTGCTGGAGTTTTTGGTTTTATGACCAACTTCTATGAGATGTTAACAGGGGGAAGTTACGAATCTCAGTTCATTCCGCATCTCTTTGTTCACAACTGGAGTCTAGCCGTTGAGGTTCACTACTATATTCTTTGGGGCTTAGCGGTTTGGTTCTTATCGAAACGTTCAAAATCTAGTAGTCAATTGAAAGGGATGGTATTTCTTCTTTCTACGGGAGCTTTCATCATTAGCTTTTTCTCCATGTTTATTGGTAGTCTAATGGCTAGTTCCCATTCGTCTGTCTACTTTTCAAGTTTAACCCATGTCTATCCCTTCTTTTTAGGAAGCATTTTGGCGACGGTTGTAGGGGTTCGTCAGACGAGCGATTTAGTCAAGCAGTTTGACCGGACGTGGGATCTTCGTCAGAATTTACTGGTGTTTGCTGCAGGCCTCTTGGTATTAGTACTCTTGACCTTCTTTGTCAAGTTTACCTACCTGTTCGCTTATCTATTTGGTTTCTTACTGGCAAGTTTAGCGGCCGTGACCATGATTTTTGCTGCGCGTGTCTTGCATGAGAAAACGCCTGAGATACAAGAACCTCATATAATCACATTTTTAGCGGATACCAGCTACGCGGTTTATCTCTTCCACTGGCCTTTTTATATTATCTTTTCTCAGTTGATGAGCAATCTGCCCGCTGTTATTTTAACCGTTATCTTTTCTTATTTCTTTGCTATCCTATCCTTCTATATTATTGAGCCATTGATTGCTGGTAAGACCAACGCTTTAGTTAGAAAAATCACTAAGCTACATCATATCAAACCCTTTAGTGCTAGTATTGTGGGCGCTCTTTCCTTACTTACCTTGATTATCATAGCTATGGCTCCTCAAGTTGGAGCCTTTGAGACAGACTTGATGATCAATGGTTTCAAGCAAGCTCAGACCAATATAGGACAAACAAAGACTCTTGCTGAACAAGCTGAAGTCAGTCGACTAGGAATTTCTGAAGGAACGAGTCTGATTGGGGATTCAGTGACTTTACGTGCCAATACAGCCTTAAAAGAGGCACTTCCTGATGCAAATATCAATGCTCAGGTTAGTCGGACGACCAAGCAAGCCAATGACATCATGCTCAATAATAGTCAGAACAAGGCGCTTTTAAAAACAGTTGTCATTGCAACGGGGGTCAACAATCCTGAAGGCTATAAGAATGATTTGGACAGCATCGTTAACAATCTACCGAAAGGACACCATCTGATACTGGTGACACCTTATGAGGGAGACAAGAGCAAGGACACTTATGCATCAGTGGAGCAGTATGCGGCTTATGCGAGAGAATTAGCTGAAAAGAATCCATATGTGAGCGTCGCTGACTGGAATAAGGTCGCTAAGGAACACCCTGAAATCTGGGCTGGAACTGACCAAGTCCACTTTGGGAATGATAGCAACATGATTGAAGAAGGTGCTAAACTTTACGCAGAGACGATTGCAGCTGCTGTTAAGGCTGCTCAAGAACTGCCTGTAAAATCAAAATAAGATCAAAGAGTTGGAGAAATCCAGCTCTTTTAAAATATCTCTAGAAAATAGGTCTATACCATTTACAAATGAAAAAGAAAGGTTTATAATGTAATTGACATAATAAATTCTAGAATCAATCTATCAAGGAGGTTATCATTATGCCTAATTATATTAAAGCGGATCAGTTTTTCTACCCACACGGAGTTCGTCGTGGCGGTTACTTGGAACTTGTGGATGGCAAGTTTGGCAAACATGTAGAACAGATTCCTGAAGGAGCTGAGGTGATTGACTATACAGGTTATAGTATTGCCCCAGGACTTGTGGATACCCACATTCATGGATTTGGCGGTGTGGATGTCATGGATAATAACATCGAAGGAACCCTTCATACTATGAGTGAAGGATTGCTTAGCACAGGTGTTACCAGCTTCTTGCCAACGACGTTGACTTCCTCTTACGAGCAGTTGCTTGCAGTAACAGAAAATATCGGTGCTCGTTACCAGGAAGCAAGTGGAGCCAAGATTCGTGGGATCTATTTTGAAGGGCCTTATTTCACAGAGAAATACAAAGGAGCTCAAAACCCTGCTTACATGAAAGATCCTCGTATGGATGAGTTTCGTGCTTGGCAAAAAGCAGCAAATGGCTTGCTTAATAAAATTGCCCTTGCACCAGAACGTGAAGGTGTAGAAGACTTTGTTCGTACAATTACGGGTGAAGGAGTGACTGTTGCTCTTGGACACTCCAATGCGACTTTTGATGAAGCTAAAAAAGCAGTCGATGCTGGAGCGAGTGTTTGGGTACATGCCTACAATGGAATGCGTGGGTTGACTCACCGTGAGCTCGGTATGGTGGGAGCCATGTATGAGTTGCCACATACTTACGCTGAATTGATTTGTGATGGTCACCACGTAGATCCAAAGGCCTGTGATATTTTGCTCAAACAAAAAGGAACTGAAAATATCGCTCTTATCACAGACTGTATGACAGCTGGTGGCTTGGAAGATGGAGACTACATGTTGGGAGAATTCCCAGTAGTAGTTGCCAATGGAACTGCTCGCCTCAAATCTACAGGCAATTTGGCAGGTTCTATCCTCAAACTCAAAGATGGTTTGAAAAATGTAGTCGAATGGGGCATTGCGAATCCGCATGAAGCCGTCATGATGGCCAGTCTCAACCCAGCAAAATCTGTTCACATCGATGATGTCTGTGGTCAAATCCGTGAAGGTTATGACGCTGACTTTATCGTACTAGATAAAGATTTGGAATTGGTAGCAACCTACCTAGATGGTGTGAAACGTTATCAAGCCTAAGAAGATAAAAATAGGGGTCAATAAAGGACTCCTATTTTTATTATCAGATGAAAATAATAGGCTTAAAGAAGTTTCTAATGGGGGAAATAAGCAAAATCCTTTTCTTGTATTAAAAAATTAGATATAATATACGGTACAAAGGAAGTAGTAAGAATGTATCGTGTTATAGAAATGTATGGGGACTTTGAACCGTGGTGGTTCATAGAAGGTTGGGAAGAAGATGTCATCATGAGTCAATCTTTTGACAAGTATTATGATGCTCTAAAATATTATAAATCATGCTGGTTTGAGCTGGAAAAGAAGAATCCTCTTTATAAGAGTCGGAGTGATTTGATGACTATTTTTTGGGATCCTGCTGATAAACGCTGGTGTGATGAGTGTAATGAGTATTTGCAGCAGTACCATTCTTTGGCACTTTTACAGGATGAGCAAGTCATCCCCGATGAAAAGCTACGTCCAGGTTATGAAAAACAAACAGGTCAAGAAAAACACCGTTCTTGCCGTATGAAATGGAGATAAAAAGTAACTTTTTAAGTTGCTTTTTTTATTTTTTTGCGAATAGTTAGATAAGGAGGGCGGTATGGTACAAGAAATTGCACAGAAAATTATTGCTACTGCGAAAGAAAAGAAGGCTCAGGATATCTATTTTATCCCCAAGGAAAAGTGCTACGAGCTTCACATGCGGGTTGGAGACGAACGGTGTCTAGTTGACTCCTATGAGTTTGGTGTTTTAGCTGCTGTGATTAGTCATTTTAAGTTTGTAGCGGGTATGAATGTAGGGGAGAAGAGGCGTAGTCAGCTGGGCTCTTGTGATTATCAGTATGGGGAGAAGGTGTCTTCTCTGCGTTTGTCTACCGTGGGAGACTATCGGGGGCATGAGAGTTTGGTCATTCGTTTGTTGCACGACGAGGAGCAGGAGCTGCATTTCTGGTTTCAGGATATGAACGAACTGGGCGAGCAGTACAGGCAACGGGGCCTCTATCTATTTGCAGGTCCAGTCGGAAGTGGCAAGACGACCTTGATGCACGAATTAGCCAAGTCTCTGTTTAAAGGACAGCAGGTTATGTCCATTGAAGATCCTGTCGAGATCAAGCAGGAAGACATGCTCCAGTTGCAGTTGAATGAGGCGATTGGATTGACCTATGAAAATCTGATCAAACTGTCTCTCCGGCATCGTCCGGACCTCTTGATTATTGGTGAAATTCGGGATAGCGAGACAGCGCGTGCGGTTGTCAGAGCCAGTTTGACAGGTGCGACGGTCTTTTCAACCATTCATGCCAAGAGTATCCGAGGTGTTTATGAACGTCTTCTGGAGTTGGGGGCGACGGAGGAGGAACTATCAGTTGTCCTGCAAGGAGTCTGCTACCAGAGATTAATTGGGGGAGGAGGAATCGTTGACTTTGCAAACAAAGACTATCAAGAACACCAGCCAGCTAGCTGGAATGAGCAGATTGACCAGCTTCTTAAAGATGGACATATCACAAATCTTCAGGCTGAAACGGAAAAAATTAGCTACAGCTAAGCAGAAGAAAATCATCACCTTGTTTAACAATCTCTTCTCCAGTGGTTTTCATTTGGTGGAAATTATTTCTTTCTTGGGCAGAAGTGCTTTGCTGGAAAAGGACTATGTGGCCCAGATGCACCAAGGCTTATCTCAGGGGGAATCTTTCTCAGAAATGATGAACAGCTTGGGGTTTTCAAGTGCCATTGTGACCCAATTATCTCTAGCTGAAGTTCATGGAAATCTCCACCTGAGTTTGGCAAAGATAGAAGAATATCTGGATAATTTGGCCAAGGTCAAGAAAAAGTTAATCGAAGTAGCGACCTATCCTCTGATTTTGCTGGGATTTCTCCTGCTAATCATGTTGGGGCTCAGGAATTATTTGCTCCCCCAACTGGACAGTAGCAATATCGCCACTCAAATCATCGGCAATCTGCCACAATTTTTTTTGGGACTAGTGTTGGTTTGCTCTCTATCTTTACTTTTAGCCCTCACTTTCTACAAAAGAAGTTCTAAGATGCGGGTCTTCTCTATGTTAGCACGGATTCCCTTTCTTGGAATCTTTGTCCAGACTTATCTGACAGCTTATTATGCGCGTGAATGGGGCAATATGGTTTCACAGGGAATGGAGCTGACGCAGATTTTTCAGGTCATGCAGGAACAGGGCTCTCAGCTCTTTAAAGAAATCGGTCAAGAACTGGCTCAAGCCCTGCAAAATGGTCGCGAATTTTCTCAAACTATAGTGACCTATCCTTTCTTTAAAAAGGAGTTGAGTCTCATCATCGAGTATGGAGAAGTCAAGTCCAAGCTGGGGAGTGAGTTGGAAATCTATGCTGAAAAAACTTGGGAAGCCTTTTTTACCCGAGTCAACCGCACCATGAACTTAGTACAGCCACTGGTTTTTATCTTTGTGGCCCTGATTATCGTTTTACTTTATGCGGCAATGCTCATGCCCATGTATCAAAATATGGAGGTAAATTTTTAAAATGAAAAAACTCATGACAAATTTAAAAAAAGCCAAGGTTAAAGCCTTCACTTTGGTAGAAATGTTAGTCGTCTTGCTCATCATCAGCGTTCTTCTCTTGCTCTTTGTACCCAATTTGACCAAGCAAAAGGATGCTGTAGATGATAAAGGAAAAGCTGCTGTTGTCAAGGTCGTGGAAAGCCAGGCAGAACTCTATAGTCTGGACAAGAATGAAGATGCGAGTCTAAGTAAATTACAGGCGGATGGTCGCATCACAGCAGAGCAAGCCAAGGCTTATAAAGAATACCATGCAAAACAAAAAACAAGTCAAACTGTTGCAGATTGAGGCCTTTACCATGCTGGAAAGTCTCCTTGTTTTGGGGCTTGTGAGTATCCTTGCCTTAGGCTTGTCTGGATCTGTCCAGTCCACTTTTGCGGCGGTAGAGGAGCAGATTTTCTTTATGGAGTTTGAAGAACTCTATCGGGAAACGCAAAAACGCAGTCTAGCCAGTCAGCAAAAGACCAGCTTGAATTTAGATGGGCAGATGATCAGTAACGGCAGTCAAAACTTGACTATTCCTAAAGGGATTCAGGCACCATCAGGACAAAGCATTATATTTGATCGAGCTGGGGGCAATTCGTCCCTGGCTAAGGTTGAATTTCAGACCAGCAAAGGAGCGATTCGCTATCAATTATATCTAGGAAATGGAAAAATTAAACGCACTAAGGAAACTAAAAATTAAGGCAGTGATCTTACTAGAAGCAGTAGTGGCTTTGGCTGTGTTTGCCAGCATTGCGACCCTTCTTTTGGGGCAAATTCAGAAAAATAGACAAGAAGAGGCAGAAATCTTGCAAAAGGAAGAAGTCTTGCGTGTGGCGAAGATGGCTCTGCAAACAGGGCAAAATCAGGTAAACATAAATGGAGTTGAGATTCAGGTATTTGCTAGTGAAAAAGGATTGGAGGTCTACCATGGTTCAGAGAAATTGCTCGATCTTAAAGAGTAGTAAGGTAAGAGCTTTCACTCTTTTAGAATCTCTGATTGCCCTTATCGTCATTAGCGGGGGCTTGCTCCTCTTTCAGGCTATGAGTCAGCTCCTCATTTCAGAAGTTCGTTACCAGCAGCAAAGCGAGCAAAAGGAGTGGCTCTTGTTTGTGGATCAACTGGAGGCAGAGTTAGAGCGTTCGCAGTTTGACAAGGTGGAAGGCAATCGCCTCTACATGAAACAGGATGGTAAGGATATCTCTATAGGGAAGTCTAAATCGGATGATTTTCGGAAAACCGATAGCAGTGGACGAGGTTACCAGCCAATGGTTTATGGCCTCAAATCAGCACAAATCACAGAGGAAAATCAATTGGTTCGCTTTCGCTTCCAATTTCAAAAAGGCTTAGAAAGGGAGTTTGTCTATCGTGTGGAAAAAGCAAAAAGTTAAGGCAGGTGTTCTTTTATATGCAGTCACCATGGCAGCCATTTTTAGCCTTTTGTTGCAGTTTTATTTGAATCGGCAAGTAGCCCATCACAAAGACTTTGCCCTAAACAAAGAAAAGTTGGCAGCTTTTGCCATGGCCAAGCGAAGTAAAGATAAGGCTGAGCAAGAAAGTGGTGAACAAGTCTTTAACTTAGGAAAAGTCAGGTATCACAATACGAAAACAGGTTTTGCAACAAGTGTTCGTATGAATAAGAGCAACTATGAATTTCTCTTTCCTTCGATGAAACCCAAGGAAAAGAAAACGGATAAAAAGCAACAGGTAGCGACTGATTCAAACCCAGAACAAAATCAACAAAAAACAGAAGATAAGGCAGAAAAGAAAGCCAATTCCTAGGCAATTCAACTTCTTTGTGTTACACTAAAAGCATGAAACACGATTTTAATCACAAAGCAGAAACCTTTGATTCGCCCAAAAATATCTTTCTTGCAAACTTGGTATGTCAAGCAGTCGAGAAACAAATTGATCGTCTATCAGACAAAGAAATTCTGGATTTCGGTGGTGGGACGGGGCTGTTAGCCTTGCCTCTAGCTAAGCAGGCCAAGTCTGTTACCCTTGTAGACATCTCTGAGAAAATGCTGGAGCAATCCCGTTTGAAAGCTGAGCAACAAGACATCAAGAATATCCAGTTTTTGGAGCAGGATTTACTGGTGAATCCTTTGGAGCAACAATTTGACCTGATTATTGTCAGTCGAGTTCTTCATCATATGCCTGATCTAGATGCGACTCTTGCTATGTTTCACCATCACCTTAGGGAGAATGGACAGGTCCTCATTGCTGATTTTGTCAAGACAGATACCAACCATCATGGCTTTGAATTGCCTAAACTGGAAACCAAACTCGATCAGTTTGGTTTTTCGAACATTGACAGTCAGATTCTTTATAGTGCTGAAGGTCTTTTCCTAGGAAATTACGCAGAGCTCTTTTTAACAGTAGCCCAAAAATCACTCGCTGACTAAAGCAGTGATTTTTTCTCTTCAGATGGAAAAAAGGAGGGAAATTTGATAAGATAGGAATATGGATTTTGAAAAAATTGAACAAGCTTATACCTATTTACTAGAGAATGTCCAAATCATCCAAAGTGATTTGGCGACCAACTTTTATGATGCCTTGGTAGAGCAAAACAGCATCTATCTGGATGGCGAGACCGAGCTAGAGCAGGTCAAGGAGAATAATCAAGCCCTTAAACGCCTAGCACTTCGCAAGGAAGAGTGGCTCAAAACCTACCAGTTTCTCTTGATGAAGGCAGGGCAAACGGAGCCTTTACAGGCCAATCACCAGTTTACACCGGATGCCATTGCCCTCCTCTTGGTACTTGTTGTGGAAGAGTTGTTTGAACAAGAGGAGATTAGCATCCTCGAAATAGGTTCTGGTATGGGGATTTTAGGTGCTACTTTCTTGACTTCTCTTGCTAAAAAAGTGGATTACTTGGGAATCGAAGTGGATGACTTGCTGATTGATCTGGCAGCTAGCATGGCAGATGTGATTGGTTTGCAGGCTGGTTTTGTTCAAGGCGATGCCGTTCGTCCGCAAATGCTTAAAGAAAGCGATGTGGTCATTAGCGACTTGCCTGTTGGCTATTATCCAGACGATGCCATTGCATCTCGTTATCAAGTGGCTTCTAGTCAAGAACATACCTATGCCCATCATTTGCTGATGGAACAAGGCCTCAAGTACCTTAAGTCAAATGGCTATGCTATTTTTCTAGCTCCGAGTGATTTATTGACCAGCCCTCAAAGTGATTTGTTAAAAGGGTGGCTCAAAGACGAAGTGAGTCTGGCTGCTATCATCGCTCTGCCAGAGGATATTTTCTCAACTGCAAGCCAAGCTAAAAGTATTTTTGTCTTACAGAAGAAAAGAGACAAGGAAATAGAACCCTTTGTCTACCCTCTTACTAGCTTGCAAGATCCGTCAGTTTTGTTGAACTTTAAAGAAAATTTTCAAAATTGGAGCAAAGGTACTGAAATATAAAAGAGATTTTGTTATAATAGATGAAAACGCTTAAAAAGAGGTATCATCTTATGACAAAAACAATTGCAATCAATGCAGGAAGCTCAAGCTTGAAATGGCAACTTTATCAAATGCCTGAAGAGAAAGTTTTGGCTAAAGGCTTGATTGAACGTATTGGATTGAAAGATTCAATTTCAACAGTAAAATTTGACGGTCGTTCGGAGCAACAAATTCTTGATATTGAAGACCATACACAAGCCGTTAAAATTTTATTGGATGACTTGATTCGTTTTGACATCATCAAAGGGTACGACGAGATTACAGGTGTCGGACACCGCGTCGTTGCAGGTGGTGAATATTTCAAGGAATCAACAGTTGTTGAGGGAGATGTGATAGAAAAAGTTGAGGAGTTGGGACTCTTGGCTCCTCTTCACAATCCAGCTAACGCAGCTGGAATTCGTGCATTTAAGGAATTGCTTCCAGATATTACCAGTGTTGTTGTATTTGATACTTCATTCCACACAACCATGCCAGAAAAGGCTTATCGCTACCCTCTGCCAACTAAATACTACACAGAAAACAAGGTTCGTAAATATGGTGCCCACGGAACAAGCCACCAGTTTGTCGCAGGAGAAGCAGCGAAACTTTTGGGCCGTCCTCTAGAAGATTTGAAATTGATTACCTGCCATATTGGTAATGGGGCTTCTATCACAGCTGTTAAGGGTGGGAAGTCTGTGGATACTTCTATGGGATTCACACCACTTGGAGGTGTGATGATGGGAACTCGTACAGGAGATATTGACCCTGCTATCATCCCTTATCTCATGCAATATACAGAGGATTTCAATACCCCAGAAGATATTAGCCGCATTCTCAATCGTGAATCAGGGCTCATGGGAGTTTCTGGTCAGTCAAGTGATATGCGTGATGTGATTGCTGCCATGGAAGCAGGAGACCATGATGCGACTTTGGCTTATGAAATGTATATTGATCGTATCCAAAAACATATTGGCCAATATCTTGCAGTCCTAAATGGAGCAGATGCAATTATCTTCACAGCAGGTATCGGTGAAAATGCAGCAAATTTCCGTGAGGATGTCATTTCAGGTATCTCTTGGTTTAGTTGTGATGTAGATCCAGAAAAGAATGTCTTTGGTGTAACGGGAGACATCTCAACGGACGAAGCGAAAATACGTGTCTTGGTTATTCCAACAGATGAAGAATTGGTGATTGCACGCGATGTTGAGCGCTTGAAAAAATAAGTAAATACACGTAAAATTTGATTGTGAAAAGAAGTTGGGAAAGAGATTTTCCAGCTTTTTTTATGTAGAAAATGTCTAAAACCTTGCTGTTATTGGCTTTTTTAAAAAATATGGTATAATAGTAGTAATTTAATAGATGGAGTTGAGTTTTGAAGAAAAGCTTTCGTGTAAAAAGAGAGAAAGATTTTAAGGCGATTTTCAAGGACGGAACAAGTTTTGCCAATCGAAAATTTGTTGTCTACCAATTGGGAAACCAGCAAAACCATTTTCGAGTAGGACTGTCCGTCAGCAAAAAGCTGGGGAATGCAGTTACCAGAAATCAAATCAAGAGACGAATCCGACACATTCTACAAAGTATAAAAGGGAGTTTAGTAGAGCATGTTGATTTTGTCGTGATTGCCCGAAAAGGGGTGGAAACCTTGGAATATGCAGAGATGGAGAAAAATCTACTCCACGTATTAAAGTTATCAAAGATTTACCAGGAAGGAAATGGGAGTGAAAAAGAAACTACAGTTGACTAGTTTGTTGGGCTTGTCCTTGTTTATCATGACAGCCTGTGCAACAAATGGTACAGCTAGCGATATAACAGCAGATTCGACAGACTTTTGGAGTAAATTCGTCTATTTTTTTGCTGAAATTATCCGCTTTTTGTCCTTTGACATTAGTATCGGAGTGGGGATTATCCTCTTCACGATTTTGATCCGGACGATTCTATTACCGGTCTTTCAGACACAGATGGTTGCCTCTAGAAAAATGCAAGAGGCTCAACCACGCATCAAGGCTTTGCGAGAGCAATACCCGGGTCGTGATATGGAAAGTAGAACCAAGCTAGACCAGGAGATGCGTAAGGTTTATAAAGAGTTAGGAATCAAACATTCATCCTCTCTCTGGCCGATTTTAATACAAATGCCGGTTCTCTTGGCACTCTTTCAAGCCTTGAGTCGAGTAGATTTTTTGAAAACAGGTCACTTTTTATGGATTAATTTGGGAGGAGTAGATACAAGTTTTGTCCTTCCGATTTTGGCGGCAGTCTTTACCTTCTTGAGTAGCTGGTTATCAAATAAATCTTTATCCGAAAAAAGTGGAGCTACGACAGGGATGATGTATGGTATGCCTGTATTGATCTTTGTTTTTGCCATCTCTGCTCCAAGTGGTGTAGCCTTGTACTGGGCTGTATCCAATGCTTACCAAGTTCTGCAAACCTATTTCTTGAACAATCCTTTCAAGATTATTGCTGAAAGAGAAGCAGTGGCGCAAGCAGAAAAAGATTTAGAAGGTAAGAAGAGAAGAGCCTTGAAAAAAGTACAGAAAAAGAAAAAATAAGGAGGAATCTTGTAATGGTATTATTTACAGGTTCAACGGTTGAAGAGGCAATCCAAAAAGGATTGAAAGAATTAGACATTCCAAGAATGAAGGCCCACATCAAGGTTGTTTCGAAAGAGAAAAAAGGGTTCTTAGGCTTGTTTGGTAAGAAGCCAGCTCAAGTTGATATCGAAGCGATTAGTGAAACGACAGTGATCAAAGCCAATCAGCAGGCTATTAAAGGGGTTCCAAAAGAAGTCAATGAAAAGAATGAACCAGTAAAGAGCGTCAGCGAAGCAACAGTTGATTTGGGGCATGTAGTGGAAGCCATCAAGAAGATTGAAGAAGAAGGTCAAGGTGTCTCTGAAGAGGTCAAGGCTGAAATCCTGAAAAATGAAAAGCATGCCAGCACAATTTTGGAAGAAACAGGCCATATTTCAATTTTAAATGAATTGGAATTAGAAAATACTACCGAGAAAGTGGAATCTGCTCCGGAAAAAGAAACTGAAACGCAGGAAGTAACAAGCCAATCTTTGGAAGACTTAGGCTTGACAGTAGAACCAAGTTATGACATTGAACAAGTGGCAACTGAAGTAGCTAACTACGTTCAAACCATTGTAGATGATATGGATGTTGAAGGGACGATTTCAAGCGACTACAATCGCCGTACCATCAATCTTCAAATTGACACCAATGAACCAGGCCGTATTATCGGCTACCATGGAAAAGTCTTGAAGGCTCTTCAACTATTGGCGCAAAATTATCTTTATAATCGCTATTCAAGAACGTTCTACATCACAATCAATGTCAATGATTACGTTGAACACCGTGCAGAAGTCTTACAAACCTACGCTCAAAAATTGGCGACTCGCGTTTTAGAAGAAGGACATAGCCAGCAAACAGATCCAATGTCAAATAGCGAACGCAAGATTATCCATCGTATTATTTCACGCATGGATGGCGTAACGAGTTACTCTGAGGGTGATGAGCCAAATCGCTATGTTGTCGTAGATGCAGAATAAGCAAAGCAAAATCAGGTTCACCCTGATTTTTTGCTAGGAAAGGAAAGATTCAAATATGCTGAAAGCAGTTAGAGAATACCTATCATTTGCAGGGGTCCAGTACCGTAATCCTGATAAAGCTGGCGATAAAAGAGAAAAGATGTTGGACTTGCGGCAAAAAGGTCAAGAGGCTCGGAAGTCTTTTACAGAATTGGCCAAAACCTTTCAAGCTAGTCATCCAGAATGGCAACTGCAACAGACTAGTCAGTGGATGAACCAAGCGCAACGCTTGCGACCGCATTTCTGGGCCTATTTACAGAGAGACGGACAAGTGACAGAACCTATGATGGCTCTTCGTTTATATGGAACACCTGCTAATTATGGGATTTCTTTGGAAGTCAGTTTCATCGAGCGCAAGAAAGATGAGCAGACTTTAGACAAGCAAGCCAAGGTTTTAGAACTTCCAGCGGTAGAAGGAATTTATTATCTAGTCTATTCAAATGGAGAAAGTCATAAGGTGGAGTCTACTGAGGAGAATCGTCGTACTTTACGAGAGAAGCTGAGAAATCAGGAAGTCCGAAAAGTCTTGGTCAAGTCAGATGTTTCACTCATTGAAAATCAGTCAGTAGAAGTGATATTGGAGAAGCTAGAAGACGCTTATACTCGCTTGCTCCCGTACTATGAAGTGACGAGGGGATAGACAAATCAAATGTGTTAGATGAACGCGAATTGTTTTATTGCTATTCTATGCATTTTTTCATATAATAGAAAAATAGGATGTGTGATTCATTAATCACCTCAAAGAGAAAGGAAATTCTATGTCAAATCTATCTGTTAATGCAATTCGTTTTCTAGGTATTGACGCCATCAACAAAGCCAACTCAGGTCACCCAGGTGTGGTCATGGGGGCTGCTCCTATGGCCTATAGCCTCTTTACAAAACAACTTCGTATCAATCCAGCACAACCAAACTGGATCAACCGTGATCGCTTTATCCTCTCAGCAGGTCATGGATCTATGTTGCTTTATGCTCTTCTTCACCTTTCTGGCTTTGAAGATGTTAGCATGGATGAGGTCAAGAACTTCCGTCAATGGGGTTCAAAAACACCAGGTCACCCAGAATTTGGTCATACAGCAGGAATTGATGCTACAACTGGTCCTTTAGGACAGGGAATTTCTACTGCCACAGGTTTTGCCCAAGCAGAACGTTTCTTGGCAGCCAAATATAACCGCGAAGGCTATAATCTCTTTGACCACTATACTTATGTGATCTGTGGAGACGGAGATTTGATGGAAGGTGTCTCAAGTGAGGCGGCTTCATACGCAGGCTTGCAAAAACTTGACAAGTTGGTTGTCCTTTATGATTCAAATGACATCAACTTGGATGGCGAGACAAAGGATTCCTTTACTGAAAGTGTTCGTGACCGTTACAATGCCTACGGTTGGCATACTGCCTTGGTTGAAGATGGGACTGACTTGGAAGCAATCCATGCCGCTATCGAAGCAGCTAAAGCTTCAGGCAAACCATCTTTGATTGAAGTGAAGACTGTGATTGGATACGGTTCTCCAAACAAACAAGGAACCAATGCGGTACACGGTGCTCCTCTTGGAGCAGATGAAACTGCAGCGACTCGCCAAGCTCTCGGCTGGGATTATGAACCATTTGAAATTCCAGAGCAAGTTTATGCTGATTTCAAGGAAAATGTTGCAGACCGTGGTGCATCAGCTTATCAAGCTTGGACTAAATTAGTTGCTGACTATAAAGAAGCGCATCCAGAATTGGCTGCAGAAGTAGAAGCTATCATCGATGGAAATGATCCAGTTGAAGTGACTCCAGCAGACTTCCCAGCTATAGAAAATGGCTTCTCTCAAGCAACTCGTAATTCAAGTCAAGATGCTTTGAACGTTGTAGCTGCCAAACTGCCAACCTTCCTAGGCGGATCAGCTGACCTAGCTCACTCAAACATGACTTACATCAAAACGGATGGACTTCAAGATGACGCTAATCGCTTGAACCGCAACATTCAGTTTGGTGTTCGTGAATTTGCTATGGGAACAATCTTGAACGGGATGGCCCTTCACGGTGGACTTCGTGTATACGGTGGTACTTTCTTCGTCTTCTCTGACTATGTGAAAGCAGCTGTCCGCTTGTCAGCTTTACAGGGACTTCCTGTGACTTATGTCTTTACCCACGATTCGATCGCAGTTGGTGAAGATGGTCCAACTCACGAACCAGTTGAACACTTAGCAGGTCTCCGTGCTATGCCAAATCTGAATGTTTTCCGCCCAGCAGATGCGCGTGAAACTCAAGCGGCTTGGTACCTTGCAGTGACAAGCAAAAAAACACCAACCGCCCTTGTCTTGACACGCCAAAACTTGACTGTCGAAGAGGGAACAGACTTCGACAAGGTTGCGAAAGGTGCCTATGTTGTCTATGAAAATGCGGTAGACTTTGATACAATCTTGATTGCGACAGGTTCAGAGGTCAATCTAGCTGTCGCAGCTGCCAAAGAATTAACTAGTCAAGGCGAAAAAGTCCGCGTAGTCAGCATGCCATCTACAGATGTCTTTGATAAACAAGATGCAGCATACAAGGAAGAAATCCTTCCAAATGCAGTCCGCCGTCGTGTTGCAGTCGAAATGGGTGCAACTCAAAACTGGTACAAATATGTTGGCCTTGATGGTGCAGTTCTCGGTATTGATACTTTCGGAGCATCTGCCCCAGCACCAAAAGTATTAGCAGAGTACGGATTTACGGTAGAAAATCTAGTCAAAGTCGTTCAAAACTTGAAATAATCGCAGAAATCAGAGTGAAAGCTCTGATTTTTTATAACCATAAAAACAAGGTACAACCTTGTAAAAGTAGCTGAAATTTGATATAGTAGTCCTATGTAAAAGACAAAGGAGAAAACAATGAATCCAAATATTACTTTTTTAATCATGCTTGTAGGTATGATGGCCTTGATGTTCTTTATGCAACGTTCTCAAAAGAAACAAGCTCAAAAGCGTATGGAAAGCTTAAATAAACTTCAAAAAGGCTATGAAGTTATTACAATTGGCGGCCTTTACGGAACAGTGGATGAAGTAGACACTGAGAAGAGAACAATCGTACTTGATGTAGATGGCGTTTATTTGACTTTTGAATTGGCTGCTATCAAGACAGTGTTGCCACTCAAAGAAGCTGTGACACCAGAAGGAACAGTTGTTGACGAAGGCGGAGCAATCGAAGAATAAAACGGGACCTGTCACTCCCGTTTTTCTATGAAGTGAGAGGAAAAGGGATGAGAAAAATAGTATTTGTTTGCCTAGGAAATATCTGCCGTAGCCCCATGGCAGAGTTTGTGATGAAATCCATGACGAGCGATTACCAGATTGAGAGTCGTGCCACGTCATCATGGGAACATGGCAATCCGATTCATAAGGGAACGCAAGGAATTTTCCAGCAATATCGGATCCCGTATGACAAAGACAAAACATCACTCCAGATTCGTAGAGAAGATTTTGAGTCATTTGATTATATTATCGGTATGGACGCTTCAAACGTTTCAGATCTGCGTCAAATGTGTCCTCAGAAATTGCAGTATAAGATCTACCCTTTTGCATCTGAAAGTGTTCCAGATCCTTGGTATACAGGAGATTTTGAGGAAACCTATGCTCGCATCACAAGTGGATGTCAAAGCTGGCTAGATCGATTAGAAAATGAGAGTGACAATGGAAAAGCTTAAACAAATCTATGAAAAGTATAGAGTTTACCTAACTCGCCCTAGGCTAGAGTTCATTGCAGTAGTCGTAATTGCACTCTGTGCCCTTTCAGTATTTCTACTAAATACACCTAAAAAGGGTGCCCTGACACTTGATGGCGGTGCCCTTGTTTATGATGGTACCCTGGTACGAGGAAAAATGAATGGTCAAGGAACTCTGACCTTTGAAAATGGAGACCAATATACAGGTGATTTCAATAATGGAGCCTTTAATGGAAAAGGGACTTTTCAATCAAAAGATGGCTGGAAATACGAAGGGGATTTTGTAAATGGTCAGGCTGAAGGTCAAGGGAAGTTGACTACAGAGCAAGAAGTTGTTTATGAAGGGACCTTTAAACAAGGCGTTTTTCAGCAAAAACAGTAGTCTCCAAGTTAGGAGACTATTTTCAAAACCAAAAAAGAAAACGCTTTCTTGTCTCGAATTCGATAAATAACTATCAACTAGAAAAACTTTGTGAAATAAAAAAATTTTTTCCATAATTTCACAATCATCCAAGCAAAACTCTATTGCATAGCTATATTGAGAAAAAAATCACAAACTTAGAAAAATTCTTTGTGAAATACTTATGAAACTGTTTACAAAGCATAAAAAAAGAGTTATAATGAACTTGTGAAAAAATTAACAAAGGATAACATCCTTAAAGGCTATGGAGGATAATATGGCTGATAAAAAAACAGTAACACCAGAGGAAAAACAACTTGCTGCTGAAAAGCATGTCGACGGTCTCGTGAAAAAAGCCTTGGTTGCGCTTGATGAAATGCGCAAGTTGAACCAAGAGCAAGTTGACTACATCGTAGCAAAAGCGTCTGTTGCAGCACTTGACGCGCACGGTATCCTTGCACAACATGCAGTTGAAGAAACTGGTCGTGGCGTATTTGAAGATAAGGCGACAAAAAATCTATTTGCCTGTGAACACGTAGTGAACAATATGCGTGGAGTTAAAACAGCTGGAGTTATCGAAGATGATCCAATTACAGGTTTGACGAAGATTGCGGAGCCGGTCGGAGTTATTTGTGGTATCACTCCAACAACAAACCCAACTTCAACAGCGATTTTCAAATCATTGATTGCTTTGAAGACACGTAACCCAATTGTTTTCGCCTTCCACCCATCAGCTCAAGAATCTTCTGCTCATGCTGCACAAATCGTTCGTGATGCAGCCATCGCAGCCGGTGCACCTGAAAACTGTGTTCAATGGATTACAGAGCCATCTATGGAAGCAACTGGGGCACTTATGAACCACGAAGGTGTTGCGACTATCCTCGCAACTGGTGGGAATGCTATGGTTAAAGCTGCATACTCATGTGGAAAACCAGCTCTTGGGGTAGGTGCCGGAAACGTTCCTGCCTATGTAGAAAAATCTGCTGACCTTCGTCAAGCTGCTCATGACATCGTTATGTCTAAATCATTTGATAATGGGATGGTCTGTGCATCAGAACAAGCGGTTATCATTGATAAAGAAGTGTATGACGAATTTGTAGAAGAATTCAAATCATACCATACTTACTTTGTCAACAAGAAAGAAAAAGCGCTTTTGGAAGAATTCTGTTTTGGTGCAAAAGCTAACAGCAAGAACTGCGCTGGTGCAAAATTGAACCCAAACATTGTTGGTAAACCAGCAGCATGGATTGCTGAGCAAGCAGGATTCAAAGTACCAGAAGGTACAAATATCTTGGCTGCTGAATGTACAGAAGTTGGAATTAAAGAACCATTGACTCGTGAAAAATTATCACCTGTTATTGCAGTTTTGAAAGCTGAAGATACTGAAGATGGACTTAAAAAAGCTCGTCAAATGGTTGAATTTAATGGTCTAGGACACTCAGCTGCTATCCATACAAAAGACGAAGCTCTTGCAAAACGTTTCGGTACGGAAATAAAGGCAATGCGTATTATCTGGAACTCTCCATCTACCTTTGGTGGTATCGGTGATGTATACAACGCCTTCATTCCATCATTAACACTTGGATGTGGTTCATATGGACACAACTCAGTTGGTGATAACGTATCCGCTATCAACCTTCTTAACATCAAGAAAGTAGGAAAACGTAGAAATAATATGCAATGGTTTAAAGTTCCTTCAAAAATCTACTTCGAACGTAACTCAATCCAATACCTTCAAACTTGCGAAGGTATCGAACGTGTCATGATTGTTACCGATAAATCAATTGAAAAACTCGGTTTTGTACAACGCGTGATTGACCAATTGAATCTTCGTAAAAATAAAGTCACGATTCAAGTCTTCTCAGATGTTGAACCAGATCCAGATATCACAACAGTTCGTCGTGGTGTTGAAGTAATGCGTTCGTTTGAACCAGACACTATCATTGCCCTTGGTGGTGGTTCACCAATGGATGCAGCTAAAGGTATGTGGATGTTCTATGAACAGCCAGACGTTGACTTCGGTGACCTCGTTCAAAAATTCATGGATATCCGCAAACGCGCCTTCAAATTCCCATCACTTGGTAAGAAAGCACAATATATCGGTATTCCAACAACATCTGGTACAGGTTCAGAAGTAACACCGTTTGCAGTTATCTCTGACAAGGCAAACAACCGGAAATACCCAATCACTGACTACGCTTTGACACCAACCATTGCAATTGTTGACCCTGCTTTGGTAGAATCTGTTCCAGCATTTATTGCTGCTGACACAGGTATGGATGTCTTGACACACGCAACTGAAGCTTATACTTCTAACTTTGCCAATGACTATACAGATGGTATTGCTCTTCAAACCATCAAGTTAGTCTTCAAATACTTGGAAAAATCTGTAAAAACAGCTGACCCAGAGGCCCGTGAAAAGATGCATAATGCCTCTACAATGGCTGGTATGGCCTTCGCCAATGCCTTCCTTGGAATGAGTCACTCAATGGCGCATAAGATTGGTGCTGTTCACCACACCATCCACGGACGTACAAACGCTATTTTACTTCCTTATGTTATCCGTTACAACGGAACTCGTCCATCTAAAACTACAACATGGCCTAAGTACAATTACTGGAAAGCTGATGAAAAATTCCAAGATATCGCTCGTATGCTAGGTCTTCCTTGCTCAACACCAGAAGAAGCGGTTGAAGCTTATGCCAAAGCAGTTTACGATCTTGGTGAAGCAGTTGGAATCACAATGAACTTCAAAGGCTTTGGTATCGATGAAAAAACTTGGAAAGACAGCTTGCATGAGATTGCCTTACTTGCTTACGAAGATCAATGTTCACCTGCAAACCCACGCTTACCGATGGTAGCTGACATGGAAGAAATCATGGCAGATGCTTACTATGGTTATGCAGAACGTCCAGGACGTCGTAAATAATTGTTTATCAGCCTAGAGACAGGACTAATCCTGTCTCTTTTTTGTGAACTCAGATAGACCTGGAATTAAGGTTGAGTATAGAAATGGAGATAATATACGGACATTATAAAAGATTGTAGGGATATATTTAAAAATTAAAGAATAAGTGAATGAAAAGGAGTGGAAAAGTAGAAAAGCAAGAGAGAAAATCGACGCCCATACTTGCAATTAAACTCAAATAGTTATATAATAGGTGTGTTGAAAGGTGATTTGTAGTGATTCAAGTTACTCTTTTCACAATAAAATTTTCATGATTTTCATAAGGAGGAAATCACTAATGGTAGTTAAAGTTGGTATTAACGGTTTCGGACGTATCGGTCGTCTTGCTTTCCGCCGTATCCAAAACGTAGAAGGTGTTGAAGTTACTCGCATCAACGACCTTACAGATCCAGTGATGCTTGCACACTTGTTGAAATACGATACAACTCAAGGTCGTTTCGACGGTACTGTAGAAGTTAAAGAAGGCGGATTTGAAGTTAACGGTAAATTCGTTAAAGTTTCTGCTGAACGTGATCCAGAACAAATCGACTGGGCTAACGACGGTGTAGAAATCGTTCTTGAAGCAACTGGTTTCTTTGCTACTAAAGCAGCTGCTGAAAAACACTTGCACGCTGGTGGTGCTAAGAAAGTTGTTATCACTGCTCCTGGTGGATCAGATGTTAAAACAGTTGTATTTAACACTAACCATGATATTCTTGATGGTACTGAAACAGTTATCTCAGGTGCTTCATGTACTACAAACTGTTTGGCTCCAATGGCTAAAGCTCTTCATGACAACTTCGGTATCGTTGAAGGTTTGATGACTACTATCCACGCTTACACTGGTGACCAAATGGTTCTTGATGGACCACACCGTAAAGGTGACCTTCGCCGTGCTCGTGCTGCTGCAGCTAATATCGTTCCTAACTCAACTGGTGCTGCTAAAGCAATCGGTTTGGTTATCCCTGAATTGAACGGTAAATTGGACGGAGCTGCTCAACGTGTTCCTGTTCCAACAGGTTCTGTAACTGAATTGGTAGCAGTTCTTGATAAGAACGTTACTGTTGATGAAGTAAACGCAGCTATGAAAGCAGCTTCTAACGAATCATACGGTTACACTGAAGATCCAATCGTATCTTCTGATATCGTAGGTATGTCATTCGGTTCATTGTTTGACGCAACTCAAACTAAAGTTCTTGACGTTGACGGTAAACAATTGGTTAAAGTTGTTTCATGGTATGACAACGAAATGTCTTACACTTCACAACTTGTTCGTACTCTTGAATACTTTGCAAAAATCGCTAAATAATTCTTGAGTCGATAAAAAAGCAAGGCCAGAAAGCCTTGCTTTTTTATATAGATAAAAGAATAGATGATAATGTCATCCATTCTTTTTTAATTCTTTTTCAAAAGTATCCGATAGAACAGTGAAACTCAATTTTTCTAAGGTGAGTGGATGGGTAAAAGAAAGGCGAAAGGCGTGAAGCATAAGCCGGCTTGCTTTTGATTTACTATTATAGAGAGAGTCGCCCAAGATAGGATGCTTGTGATGAGAGAGGTGAACACGAATCTGATGCGTTCGACCGGTCTTTAGCTTGCAACGAACAAGAGCTGTTTTGTTTGGGAATTGCTTTAATCGACTGATATGCGTTTCAGCATATTGCCCATTTTTGGGATCTACTACTCGTTTTCTGCGATCATGTCGATCACGGCCGATTTTATCTTGAAAGACAAGTTCCTTACTCTCTACTCGTCCTTCTACGAGTGCCCAGTACTCGCGAGCGATTTCTTTTTTCTCCAACAAGCGATTGAGGATGGGCAGGATAAAAGGGTTCTTAGCAAAAAGCACTAGCCCACTGGTTTCCATATCTAGACGATGAACGACATAGCAAGTTTGCCCAACGTAGGCAGAGACATGGTTGAGAAGGGCGATCTCCTTGGGTTGATTCCCATGCGTTTTCATTCCTTCTGGCTTGTTGACGATAATGAGATGTTGGTCTTGATAAACTTCTTGAACGAGGTCTGGATTTCCCCAAAGGATTTCTTTGGGGGGATAATCTTCCTCGTCAAAAGTCAATTGGCAAATATCCCCTGGCTTCACCATCTCGTTCCAGTGAACTTCTTCGTGGTTCATTAAGATGTTCTTCTTGGTTCTCAAAAAATGACGAATTTTTCTAGGGATGAGGAGTTGTTCCTCTAGAAATTGTTTGACCGTCATTTGAGGCAAGGCTTCGGGTAATGTAAATGTGAATTGCATACAGATATTGTAACAAAAAAAGTCCTATTTGGATAGGGAGTAGCTAAATTCTTGAGTTCCTATGGTGAAGATGATAAAATAAACGCATGAAATTAGATAAATTATTTGAGAAGTTTCTTTCTCTCTTTAAAAAAGAAACGAGTGAATCCACGGAGTCTGATTCGACTAGCATGCGTCGTTCCCGGAGCGATAGAAAAAAATTGTCCCAAGTAGGGCCAATTCGGAAATTTTGGCGTCGTTATCATCTGACAAAGATCGTCATCATTTTAGGGTTAAGCGCTGGCTTACTTGTGGGAACCTACCTATTTGCGATAGCCAAGTCTACCAATGTCAATGATTTGCAAAATGCCTTGAAAACGCGAACTCTGATTTTTGACCGCGAAGAAAAAGAGGCAGGAGCCCTATCAGGTCAAAAGGGAACCTATGTTGAACTGACAGATATCAGTAAAGATTTGCAGAATGCTGTCGTCGCGACAGAGGACCGTTCCTTCTATAAAAATGATGGGATAAACTACGGTCGTTTCTTTCTAGCCATCCTTACAGCGGGTCGTTCTGGAGGGGGGTCCACCATCACCCAACAGTTGGCGAAGAATGCTTATCTGTCTCAGGATCAAACCGTTGAACGGAAGGCCAAGGAGTTTTTCCTTGCCTTAGAGTTGACCAAGAAATACAGTAAGGAGCAAATCCTTACTATGTACCTCAATAACGCCTACTTCGGAAATGGGGTATGGGGGGTTGAAGATGCAAGTAAGAAATATTTCGGTGTATCGGCTTCACAACTAACGCTTGATCAGGCGGCAACTCTAGCAGGGATGCTCAAGGGGCCAGAATTGTATAATCCATTAAATTCTGTTGAAACTTCAACCAACCGTAGGGATACTGTTTTGCAAAATATGGTTGCAGCGGGTTATATTGATAAAAATCAAGAGACCGAAGCAGCTGGAGCAGATATGGCTTCTCAACTGCAAGATAAGTATGAAGGGAAGATTTCGGATTATCGTTACCCGTCTTATTTTGATGCAGTTGTCAACGAAGCAGTTTCCAAGTACAATCTCACAGAAGAGGAAATTGTCAACAACGGCTATCGAATCTATACAGAACTTGACCAAAACTACCAAGCCAATATGCAGGTTGTTTACGAAAATACCTCACTATTTCCAAAGGCAGAAGACGGAACACATGCCGAATCAGGTAGTGTTGCTTTAGAGCCTAAAACAGGTGGGGTGCGTAGCGTTGTTGGTAGCGTAGCTGGCGATGACAAACCAGGCTTCCGCAATTTCAACTATGCCACTCAGTCTAAGCGTAGCCCAGGCTCAACTATCAAACCTTTAGTGGTTTATACGCCTGCAGTAGAAGCAGGATGGGCCTTAAACAAGCAATTGGATAATCATACGATGCAGTACGATAGTTATCAAGTGGACAATTATGCAGGGATTAAGACTTCTCCTGAAGTACCTATGTATCAGGCTTTGGCTGAATCACTCAATTTACCGGCAGTTGCGACTGTAAATGCATTAGGTATTGACAAAGCTTTTGACGCTGGGGAGAGATTTGGCCTGAATATGGAAAATGTTGATCGAGTTCTCGGAGTCGCTCTCGGTGGAGGCGTAGAGACGAATCCCCTCCAGATGGCGCAAGCCTATGCAGCTTTTGCTAATGGAGGTCTAATGCCTGAAGCGCATTTTATCACCCGTATTGAAAATGCCAGTGGCCAGGTCATCAAGAGTCATAAAAATTCTCAAAAACGAGTGATTGATAAGTCGGTAGCCGATAAAATGACCAGCATGATGCTAGGAACATTTACCAATGGTACAGGAATTAGTTCATCGCCAACAGATTATGTTATGGCTGGAAAGACAGGTACTACTGAGGCTGCTTTTAATTCAGTATATACTAGTGACCAGTGGGTGATTGGTTATACTCCAGATGTGGTAATTACCCACTGGCTCGGCTTCCCGACGACGGATGAGAACCATTATCTAGCAGGTTCGACCTCAAATGGAGCAGCCCATGTCTTTAGAAGTATGGCTAATACCATTTTGCCTTACACTCCAGGTAGCACTTTTACAGTTGAGAATGCTTATAAACAAAATGGGATTGAACCAGAAAATACTAAAAAACAAGCTATTGAAAATGAGGCAAACCAGTCGGAGGATCCGATAGCGGATATTCGTAGTCGTGCACAAAATCTTGTAGATGAAGCGGGACGTGCGATTTCAGAAGCTAAGATAAAAGAAAAAGCCCAGACAATATGGGACTCATTCCTTAATCTATTTCGTTAAGAGGCTTGTCAAAGCCTAGGTTTCTTGTTATAATAGATAAGATGGAGGCGTTATGGCACTAAAAAAAGCAAGCCTAGCTTGTGCAGTTTGCGGTTCAAGAAATTATTCAATCAAAATTAGTGGGAACCCCAAGCCAACACGACTAGAAGTAAATAAATTTTGTAAACATTGTGGGAAATATACGACACACAGAGAAACGAGATAGGAGAGAACGATGGGTTTTATTAAGGATATTTTTAAACTTCTTAAAGAAACAACGTGGCCAACTCGCAAGGAAAGCTGGAGAGATTTTCGCTCTATTATGGAATACACAGCCTTCTTTGTGGTCATCATTTACATTTTTGACCAGTTGATTGTTTCAGGTTTGATTCGATTTATTAACATTTTTTAGAAGAAAGGCGGAGAACTTCTGCTAGTTTCTTCTATTATGAAAGGAAATATCATGGATAGTTTTGACAAAGGATGGTTTGTTCTACAAACTTATTCTGGCTATGAAAATAAGGTAAAAGAAAATCTATTGCAACGTGCGCAAACATATAACATGTTGGATAATATTCTACGCGTTGAGATTCCAACACAAACCGTGCAAGTTGAGAAAAATGGAAAGAAAAAAGAAATTGAAGAGAATCGCTTTCCGGGTTATGTCCTTGTAGAAATGGTCATGACCGATGAAGCATGGTTCGTTGTTCGAAACACACCGAACGTAACAGGATTCGTCGGATCCCACGGCAACAGATCAAAACCAACTCCGCTATTGGAACAAGAAATCCGTGATATTCTGGTTTCAATGGGACAAACTGTTCAAGAGTTTGATATTGACGTTGAAGTTGGTCAGACTGTCCGCATCATTGATGGCGCTTTTGCAGACTACACAGGTAAAATTACCGAAATTGATAACAATAAAGTGAAGATGATTATCTCTATGTTTGGTAATGATACGATTGCAGAAGTAAACCTAAACCAAATTGCAGAATTATAATCCCAGAGAGGCCTTGCCTCTCTTTTTATGTGCCGTTGAGGGAGGAAGAAGTATAGAACAGAGGAAGTAGACCCATGGGTTCGTGCATTTTGCTAAACTAAATGCAGAAAGGAGAGGTCTATGAATCTGAAAGAGCTATACGAAGAAACGAAGGGGATTGTCCATAAGTGTCGTAAAGATTATCATCTACATCTGTGGGAGAAAGAGGACTGGGATCAGGAGGGCATGATGTGCCTCTATGAACTGGTCAGTAGCCATCCACAGTTGCTAGGGGGTGAGCGCCATCGACTGTATGTCTGCTTTAAAACAAAATTTAGAAATCGTATCCTGGATAACATTCGAAAACAGGAAAGCCACAAGCGCCGTTTCAACAAAGAACCCTATGAAGAGGTGAGTGAGATTAGCCATCGTCTAGGAGAAAAAGGACTCAGGCTGGACGATTATTATCTCTTTCACGAACTTCTAAAGAATTACAAATCAAAGCAGAGTATGGAAAAACAAGAGTTAATAGACCGTCTCATGGGAGGAGAAGTCTTTAGAGGACGTAAAGCTCTCCTGAGAGAACTTTCCCTTATTTTTTCAGAATTTCGATAAAGAGGAAAAAAGATCTTGACAAAGGTAAAAAAGTAGGTATAATAGAAAGAGTTGAAAAGCTCAAGGTCCGTTGGTCAAGGGGTTAAGACACCGCCTTTTCACGGCGGTAACACGGGTTCGAATCCCGTACGGACTATGGTGTATTGCGGTTAAAAAAACTTGAAAAAAGTTTCAAAAAAGTGTTGACATAGGTTAGCAGCTGTGATATACTAATATAGTTGCCGCTTGAGAGAGATTGAGTGACAAAGACCTTTGAAAACTGAACAAGACGAACCAATGTGCAGGGCACTATAACTAAGGTTATAGTACTGAACAATGAAAAAAACAATAAATCTGTCAGTGACAGAAATGAGTGAGAACTCAAACTTTTAATGAGAGTTTGATCCTGGCTCAGGACGAACGCTGGCGGCGTGCCTAATACATGCAAGTAGAACGCTGAAGAGAGGAGCTTGCTCTTCTTGGATGAGTTGCGAACGGGTGAGTAACGCGTAGGTAACCTGCCTGGTAGCGGGGGATAACTATTGGAAACGATAGCTAATACCGCATAAAATGGATTATCGCATGATAATTCATTGAAAGGTGCAAATGCATCACTACCAGATGGACCTGCGTTGTATTAGCTAGTTGGTGGGGTAACGGCTCACCAAGGCGACGATACATAGCCGACCTGAGAGGGTGATCGGCCACACTGGGACTGAGACACGGCCCAGACTCCTACGGGAGGCAGCAGTAGGGAATCTTCGGCAATGGACGGAAGTCTGACCGAGCAACGCCGCGTGAGTGAAGAAGGTTTTCGGATCGTAAAGCTCTGTTGTAAGAGAAGAACGAGTGTGAGAGTGGAAAGTTCACACTGTGACGGTATCTTACCAGAAAGGGACGGCTAACTACGTGCCAGCAGCCGCGGTAATACGTAGGTCCCGAGCGTTGTCCGGATTTATTGGGCGTAAAGCGAGCGCAGGCGGTTAGATAAGTCTGAAGTTAAAGGCTGTGGCTTAACCATAGTACGCTTTGGAAACTGTTTAACTTGAGTGCAAGAGGGGAGAGTGGAATTCCATGTGTAGCGGTGAAATGCGTAGATATATGGAGGAACACCGGTGGCGAAAGCGGCTCTCTGGCTTGTAACTGACGCTGAGGCTCGAAAGCGTGGGGAGCAAACAGGATTAGATACCCTGGTAGTCCACGCCGTAAACGATGAGTGCTAGGTGTTAGACCCTTTCCGGGGTTTAGTGCCGCAGCTAACGCATTAAGCACTCCGCCTGGGGAGTACGACCGCAAGGTTGAAACTCAAAGGAATTGACGGGGGCCCGCACAAGCGGTGGAGCATGTGGTTTAATTCGAAGCAACGCGAAGAACCTTACCAGGTCTTGACATCCCTCTGACCGCTCTAGAGATAGAGTTTTCCTTCGGGACAGAGGTGACAGGTGGTGCATGGTTGTCGTCAGCTCGTGTCGTGAGATGTTGGGTTAAGTCCCGCAACGAGCGCAACCCCTATTGTTAGTTGCCATCATTTAGTTGGGCACTCTAGCGAGACTGCCGGTAATAAACCGGAGGAAGGTGGGGATGACGTCAAATCATCATGCCCCTTATGACCTGGGCTACACACGTGCTACAATGGCTGGTACAACGAGTCGCAAGCCGGTGACGGCAAGCTAATCTCTTAAAGCCAGTCTCAGTTCGGATTGTAGGCTGCAACTCGCCTACATGAAGTCGGAATCGCTAGTAATCGCGGATCAGCACGCCGCGGTGAATACGTTCCCGGGCCTTGTACACACCGCCCGTCACACCACGAGAGTTTGTAACACCCGAAGTCGGTGAGGTAACCTTTTAGGAGCCAGCCGCCTAAGGTGGGATAGATGATTGGGGTGAAGTCGTAACAAGGTAGCCGTATCGGAAGGTGCGGCTGGATCACCTCCTTTCTAAGGATAAGGAACTGCGCATTGGTCTTGTTTAGTCTTGAGAGGTCTTGTGGGGCCTTAGCTCAGCTGGGAGAGCGCCTGCTTTGCACGCAGGAGGTCAGCGGTTCGATCCCGCTAGGCTCCATTGGTGAGAGATCACCAAGTAATGCACATTGAAAATTGAATATCTATATCAAATAGTAACAAGAAAATAAACCGAAACGCTGTAGTATTAAAAGAGTTTATGACTGAAAGGTCAAAAAATAAGGTTAAGTTAATAAGGGCGCACGGTGGATGCCTTGGCACTAGGAGCCGAAGAAGGACGTGACAAACGACGATATGCCTTGGGTAGCTGTAAGTAAGCGATGATCCAGGGATTTCCGAATGGGGGAACCCAGCAGGTACTACCTGTTACCCATATCTGTTAAGGATGTGAGGAGGAAGACGCAGTGAACTGAAACATCTAAGTAGCTGCAGGAAGAGAAAGCAAAAGCGATTGCCTTAGTAGCGGCGAGCGAAACGGCAGGAGGGCAAACCGAAGAGTTTACTCTTCGGGGTTGTAGGACTGCAATGTGGACTCAAAGATTATAGAAGAATGATTTGGGAAGATCAGCCAAAGAGAGTAAGAGCCTCGTATTTAAAATAGTCTTTGTACCTAGCAGTATCCTGAGTACGGCGGGACACGAGAAATCCCGTCGGAATCTGGGAGGACCATCTCCCAACCCTAAATACTCCCTAGTGACCGATAGTGAACCAGTACCGTGAGGGAAAGGTGAAAAGCACCCCGGGAGGGGAGTGAAATAGAACCTGAAACCGTGTGCCTACAACAAGTTCGAGCCCGTTAATGGGTGAGAGCGTGCCTTTTGTAGAATGAACCGGCGAGTTACGATATGATGCGAGGTTAAGTTGAAGAGACGGAGCCGTAGGGAAACCGAGTCTGAATAGGGCGCATTAGTATCATGTCGTAGACCCGAAACCATGTGACCTACCCATGAGCAGGTTGAAGGTGCGGTAAGACGCACTGGAGGACCGAACCAGGGCACGTTGAAAAGTGCTTGGATGACTTGTGGGTAGCGGAGAAATTCCAAACGAACTTGGAGATAGCTGGTTCTCTCCGAAATAGCTTTAGGGCTAGCGTCGACATAAAGATTCTTGGAGGTAGAGCACTGTTTGGGTGAGGGGTCCATCCCGGATTACCAATCTCAGATAAACTCCGAATGCCAAAGAATTATGGTCGGCAGTCAGACTGCGAGTGCTAAGATCCGTAGTCGAAAGGGAAACAGCCCAGACCACCAGCTAAGGTCCCAAAATAATTGTTAAGTGGAAAAGGATGTGGGGTTGCACAGACAACTAGGATGTTAGCTTAGAAGCAGCTATTCATTCAAAGAGTGCGTAATAGCTCACTAGTCGAGTGACCCTGCGCCGAAAATGTACCGGGGCTAAAACAATTTACCGAAGCTGTGGATACCTTTATAGGTATGGTAGGAGAGCGTTCTATGTGTGGAGAAGGTGTACCGTGAGGAGCGCTGGAACGCATAGAAGTGAGAATGCCGGTATGAGTAGCGAAAGACAGGTGAGAATCCTGTCCACCGTAAGACTAAGGTTTCCAGGGGAAGGCTCGTCCGCCCTGGGTTAGTCGGGACCTAAGGAGAGACCGAAAGGTGTATCCGATGGACAACAGGTTGATATTCCTGTACTAGAGTATGTAGTGATGGAGGGACGCAGTAGGCTAACTAAAGCAGACGAATGGAAGTGTCTGTCTAAGCAGTGAGGTGTGAATTGAGTCAAATGCTTAATTCTATAACATTGAGCTGTGATGGGGAGCGAAGTTTAGTAGCGAAGTTAGTGACGTCACACTGCCAAGAAAAGCTTCTAGCGTTAAACATACTCTACCCGTACCGCAAACCGACACAGGTAGTCGAGGCGAGTAGCCTCAGGTGAGCGAGAGAACTCTCGTTAAGGAACTCGGCAAAATGACCCCGTAACTTCGGGAGAAGGGGTGCTGACTTTACGTCAGCCGCAGTGAATAGGCCCAAGCAACTGTTTATCAAAAACACAGCTCTCTGCTAAATCGTAAGATGATGTATAGGGGGTGACGCCTGCCCGGTGCTGGAAGGTTAAGAGGAGTGCTTAGAGGTAACTCGAAGGTATGAATTGAAGCCCCAGTAAACGGCGGCCGTAACTATAACGGTCCTAAGGTAGCGAAATTCCTTGTCGGGTAAGTTCCGACCCGCACGAAAGGCGTAATGATTTGGGCACTGTCTCAACGAGAGACTCGGTGAAATTTTAGTACCTGTGAAGATGCAGGTTACCCGCGACAGGACGGAAAGACCCCATGGAGCTTTACTGCAGTTTGATATTGAGTGTCTGTACCACATGTACAGGATAGGTAGGAGTCTAAGAGATCGGGACGCCAGTTTCGAAGGAGACGTTGTTGGGATACTACCCTTGTGTTATGGCCACTCTAACCCGGATAGGTGATCCCTATCGGAGACAGTGTCTGACGGGCAGTTTGACTGGGGCGGTCGCCTCCTAAAAGGTAACGGAGGCGCCCAAAGGTTCCCTCAGAATGGTTGGAAATCATTCGCAGAGTGTAAAGGTATAAGGGAGCTTGACTGCGAGAGCAACAACTCGAGCAGGGACGAAAGTCGGGCTTAGTGATCCGGTGGTTCCGTATGGAAGGGCCATCGCTCAACGGATAAAAGCTACCCTGGGGATAACAGGCTTATCTCCCCCAAGAGTTCACATCGACGGGGAGGTTTGGCACCTCGATGTCGGCTCGTCGCATCCTGGGGCTGTAGTCGGTCCCAAGGGTTGGGCTGTTCGCCCATTAAAGCGGCACGCGAGCTGGGTTCAGAACGTCGTGAGACAGTTCGGTCCCTATCCGTCGCGGGCGTAGGAAATTTGAGAGGATCTGCTCCTAGTACGAGAGGACCAGAGTGGACTTACCGCTGGTGTACCAGTTGTCTTGCCAAAGGCATCGCTGGGTAGCTATGTAGGGAAGGGATAAACGCTGAAAGCATCTAAGTGTGAAACCCACCTCAAGATGAGATTTCCCATGATTATATATCAGTAAGAGCCCTGAGAGATGATCAGGTAGATAGGTTAGAAGTGGAAGTGTGGCGACACATGTAGCGGACTAATACTAATAGCTCGAGGACTTATCCAAAGTAACTGAGGATACGAAGCGTGAGGTTTTCTAATTATTTGATAGATATTCAATTTTGAGTAGGTATTACTCAGAGTTAAGTGACGATAGCCTAGGAGATACACCTGTACCCATGCCGAACACAGCAGTTAAGCCCTAGAACGCCGGAAGTAGTTGGGGGTTGCCCCCTGTGAGATATGGAAGTCGCTTAGCTAGAGGGAGTTTAGCTCAGCTGGGAGAGCATCTGCCTTACAAGCAGAGGGTCAGCGGTTCGATCCCGTTAACTCCCATATAGGTCCCGTAGTGTAGCGGTTATCACGTCGCCCTGTCACGGCGAAGATCGCGGGTTCGATTCCCGTCGGGACCGTTTAAGGTAACGGAAGTTATTTTAGACTCGTTAGCTCAGTTGGTAGAGCAATTGACTTTTAATCAATGGGTCACTGGTTCGAGCCCAGTACGGGTCATATTTGCGGGTTTGGCGGAATTGGCAGACGCACCAGATTTAGGATCTGGCGCTTAACGGCGTGGGGGTTCAAGTCCCTTAACCCGCATAATAGAAAGCAGCCGGCTTAGCTCAGTTGGTAGAGCATCTGATTTGTAATCAGAGGGTCGCGTGTTCAAGTCATGTAGCCGGCATTTTTTTATATAGAATAAGAGGTCGATGCGAACGTAGTTCAGTGGTGGAACACCACCTTGCCAAGGTGGGGGTCGCGGGTTCGAATCCCGTCGTTCGCTTAGAGAGGCCGGGGTGGCGGAACTGGCAGACGCACAGGACTTAAAATCCTGCGATTGGTAACGATCGTACCGGTTCGATTCCGGTCCTCGGCATATAATGATGAGCACCCTTAGCTCAACTGGATAGAGTACCTGACTACGAATCAGGCGGTTAGAGGTTCGACTCCTCTAGGGTGCATTTTTTTAGTTAACGCGGGAAGTAGCTCAGCTTGGTAGAGTACTTGGTTTGGGACCAAGGTGTCGCAGGTTCGAATCCTGTCTTCCCGATTGAGTATGGGGATACTTAAGGGTATCTTTTTTATATGTGTTAAGGAGATTCTGAGAATCTTCTTTTTTGTTTTTAAGGAATGAATTTAGGAAAACTAGCAGTGCTTAAGGAATGGTAGTGGCTATATATTTTCTTTAATTATGGTAAAATAGTAAGAGAATAATGTGAGGAAATTGAATGTCAAGTAAGTTTGAAATTTTAATGAATCAAATAGGAATCTCTGATCAATTGAGACAGGATCCTGCTCTTGTTAATGCAAGTATTGAGCGTGTTGTGGTTCATAAAATTAGTAAGATTTGGGAATTTCATTTTGTATTTTCTAATATTTTACCGATTGAAATCTTTTTAGAATTAAAGAAAGGGCTTAGTGAAGAATTTTCTAAGACAGGGAATCAAGCTGTTTTCGAAATCAAGGCTCTCTCTCAAGAATTTTCGAATGAACTCTTGCAGGCCTACTATAAGGAGGCTTTTTCTGAAGGTCCATGTGCTAGTCAAGGGTTTAAGTCTCTTTATCAGAATTTGCAAGTTCGTGCAGAGGGAAATCAGCTCTTTATTGAAGGTTCAGAGGTGATTGATAAGGAACACTTTAAGAAAAATCATCTTCCTAATTTAACAAAGCAACTTGAAAAGTTTGGTTTTCCAGCTTTTGTCTGCCAAATCGAAAAGAATGATGCTCTTACACAGGAGCAGGAGGAAGCCTTCCATATGGAGAATGAACAAATCGTTCAGGCTGCTAATGAAGAGGCTTTGCGTGCTATGGAACAACTGGAACAGATGGCTCCTCCAGTAGAAGAGAAACCGGCCTTTGATTTTCAGGCTAAAAAGGCTGCGGCAAAATCAAAATTGGATAAGGCTGAAGTTACTCAGATGATTGATGTGACGACTGAGGAAAATCGTTTGGTTTTTGAAGGGGTCGTTTTTGATGTGGAGCATAAGGTGACCAGAACTGGTCGCGTTTTGATCAACTTTAAAATGACGGACTACACTTCAAGTTTTTCAATGCAAAAATGGGTTAAGAATGAAGAAGAGGCTCAGAAGTTTGACATCATTAAGAAAAATTCTTGGCTTCGTGTTCGTGGGAATGTGGAGATGAATAACTTCACACGAGATTTGACAATGAACGTGCAGGATGTGCAGGAAGTTGTTCACTATGAGCGGAAGGATTTGATGCCGGAAGGTGAGCGTCGGGTTGAGTTTCATGCTCATACTAATATGTCGACCATGGATGCTCTGCCAGAAGTAGAGGAAATTATTGCGACAGCTGCAAAGTGGGGACACAAGGCGGTTGCTATCACGGACCATGGGAATGTTCAGTCCTTTCCACATGGCTATAAGGCAGCTAAGAAAGCAGGAATTCAGCTGATCTATGGAATGGAAGCCAATATCGTTGAAGACCGTGTTCCTATCGTTTACAACGAAGTAGAGATGGACTTGTCAGAAGCGACCTACGTGGTTTTTGACGTGGAAACGACGGGACTTTCAGCTATCTATAATGACTTGATTCAAGTTGCGGCTTCTAAGATGTACAAGGGAAATGTTATTGCCGAATTTGATGAATTTATCAATCCTGGATATCCCTTGTCAGCCTTTACTACCGAGTTGACTGGTATTACAGATGACCATGTCAAAAATGCCAAACCACTAGAACAAGTTTTGCAAGAATTCCAGGAATTCTGCAAGGATACGGTTCTAGTTGCCCACAATGCTACCTTTGACGTTGGCTTTATGAATGCCAACTATGAGCGTCATGGTTTACCTAAGATTAGCCAGCCAGTTATTGATACGCTCGAGTTTGCTAGAAATCTCTATCCTGAGTATAAACGTCATGGTTTGGGACCTTTGACCAAGCGTTTTGGTGTGGCACTGGACCACCACCACATGGCCAACTACGATGCGGAAGCTACTGGTCGTTTGCTCTTTATCTTTATCAAGGATGTAGCAGAAAAACATGGTGTGACTGATCTGGCTAGACTAAATATTGATTTGATTAGTCCAGACTCTTATAAAAAAGCTCGGATCAAGCATGCGACCATCTATGTCAAGAATCAAGTAGGTCTAAAAAACATCTTTAAGTTGGTTTCTTTGTCCAATACCAAGTACTTTGAAGGGGTGCCACGAATTCCGAGAACAGTTCTAGATGCTCATCGGGAAGGTTTGATTTTAGGGTCAGCTTGCTCTGAAGGTGAAGTTTTTGACGCAGTCGTTTCCCAAGGTGTGGATGCGGCGGTTGAGGTGGCCAAGTATTATGACTTTATCGAGGTTATGCCACCAGCTATCTATGCACCATTGATTGCTAAAGAGCAGGTCAAGGATATGGAGGAACTCCAAACTATTATCAAGAGTTTGATAGAGGTCGGGGACCGTCTTGGCAAACCTGTTCTGGCTACGGGTAATGTGCATTATATCGAACCAGAAGAAGAGATTTACCGTGAAATTATCGTCCGTAGTTTGGGACAGGGGGCTATGATTAACCGAACCATTGGTCACGGTGAACATGCCCAACCGGCTCCTCTACCAAAGGCTCATTTTCGAACAACCAATGAGATGTTGGATGAATTTGCCTTTTTGGGCGAGGAACTGGCTCGTAAACTGGTTATTGAAAACACCAATGCCTTGGCAGAAACCTTTGAGCCTGTTGAGGTGGTTAAGAGTGACCTGTACACGCCTTTCATTGACAAAGCTGAAGAAACGGTTGCTGAGCTGACCTACAAGAAAGCTTTTGAGATTTATGGAAATCCGCTGCCAGATATTGTTGATTTGCGGATTGAAAAAGAATTAACATCCATACTGGGGAATGGATTTGCCGTGATTTATCTGGCCTCCCAGATGCTGGTGCAACGTTCTAATGAACGGGGCTACTTGGTTGGTTCTCGTGGATCTGTCGGTTCCAGTTTCGTTGCGACCATGATTGGGATTACGGAGGTTAATCCTCTCTCTCCCCATTATGTTTGTAGTCAGTGTCAGTATAGTGAATTTATCACAGATGGTTCTTATGGTTCAGGATTTGATATGCCCGATAAGGATTGTCCAAACTGTGGCCACAAACTCAGCAAAAATGGGCAGGATATTCCTTTCGAGACCTTCCTTGGTTTTGATGGAGATAAGGTTCCCGATATTGACTTGAACTTCTCAGGAGAAGACCAGCCTAGCGCCCACTTGGATGTGCGTGATATCTTTGGTGAGGAGTATGCTTTCCGTGCAGGAACGGTTGGTACGGTGGCTGCCAAGACTGCCTATGGCTTTGTAAAGGGCTACGAGAGAGATTATGGCAAGTTCTATCGTGATGCAGAGGTGGAACGCCTCGCTCAAGGTGCAGCTGGTGTCAAGCGGACTACAGGACAACACCCGGGGGGAATTGTTGTTATTCCTAACTACATGGATGTCTACGACTTTACGCCCGTTCAGTATCCAGCAGATGACGTGACGGCTGAATGGCAGACGACTCACTTTAACTTCCACGATATCGATGAGAATGTCCTCAAACTTGATGTACTGGGGCATGATGATCCGACCATGATTCGGAAATTGCAGGACTTGTCTGGTATTGACCCTAATGAAATTCCCATGGATGATGAAAGCGTTATGGCTCTCTTTTCTGGAACGGAAGTTTTAGGGGTGACGCCTGAGCAAATTGGAACTCCAACAGGGATGCTGGGAATTCCAGAGTTTGGAACCAACTTTGTACGTGGAATGGTAGATGAGACACATCCGACGACTTTTGCGGAGTTGCTTCAGCTGTCTGGTCTATCCCACGGTACCGATGTGTGGCTGGGGAACGCCCAGGATCTGATCAAGCAAGGGATTGCGGACCTATCGACTGTTATCGGTTGTCGGGACGATATCATGGTTTATCTCATGCATGCTGGTCTTGAACCTAAGATGGCTTTTACTATCATGGAACGGGTACGTAAGGGCATGTGGCTAAAGATTTCCGAAGAGGAGCGAAATGGCTACATAGAGGCTATGAAGGCCAATAAGGTGCCAGAGTGGTATATCGAGTCTTGTGGGAAAATCAAATATATGTTCCCTAAAGCTCACGCGGCAGCCTACGTTATGATGGCCTTGCGTGTGGCCTACTTCAAGGTTCACCATCCGATTTATTACTACTGTGCTTATTTCTCAATCCGTGCCAAGGCTTTTGATATCAAGACCATGGGGGCGGGTTTGGATGCCATCAAGCGCAAGATGCAAGAAATTTCTGAAAAACGGAAGAACAATGAAGCCTCTAATGTGGAAATTGACCTCTATACAACTCTTGAGATCGTCAATGAAATGTGGGAACGTGGCTTTAAGTTTGGCAAACTCGATCTCTACCGTAGTCAGGCAACAGAGTTCCTCATCGATGGGGATACCCTCATTCCGCCATTTGTAGCAATGGATGGTCTGGGAGAGAACGTTGCCAAGCAATTGGTGCGAGCGCGTGAAGAAGGAGAATTCCTCTCTAAAACAGAACTACGCAAACGCGGTGGACTGTCATCGACCTTGGTTGAAAAGATGGATGAAATGGGGATTCTCGGCAATATGCCAGAGGATAACCAGTTGAGTTTGTTTGATGATTTGTTTTAAGAATTAGAACGGAGAACATCTTTATGAAACTTAGAATCTTTGCGGAAGACAAACCAGCTGAAAAGGTTTTTGACTATCAGCTAGAGCTGGCAGATGAAACAATTATCCTATCGACAGTGCTTCTGTCGGGTGCCATTGCTTTAGCAGGATTGTTTTCTGCTTTAAAAGAAAAATAGAAAAGGAAAAATAAAATGGTTTTACCAAATTTTAAAGAAAATCTAGAAAAATATGCGAAATTATTGGTTGCGAACGGAATCAACGTGCAACCTGGTCACACCTTGGCTCTCTCTATCGATGTTGAGCAACGCGAGTTGGCTCACTTAATCGTCAAAGAAGCTTATACACTTGGTGCGCATGAGGTTATCGTTCAGTGGACTGATGATGTCATCAACCGTGAGAAATTCCTCCACGCGCCGATGGAGCGTCTGGACAATGTGCCAGAATATAAGATTGCTGAGATGAACTACCTCTTGGAAAACAAGGCTAGCCGTCTAGGAGTTCGTTCATCTGATCCAGGTGCCTTGAACGGAGTGGACGCTGATAAGCTTTCAGCTTCTGCGAAAGCTATGGGACTCGCGATGAAGCCAATGCGCATCGCAACTCAATCCAACAAGGTTAGCTGGACTGTAGCAGCCGCTGCTGGACTTGAATGGGCTAAAAAAGTCTTTCCAAATGCTGCGAGCGATGAAGAAGCAGTTGATCTCCTTTGGGACCAAATCTTTAAGACTTGTCGTGTCTATGAAGAAGATCCCGTTAAGGCTTGGGAAGAACATGCAGCCACCCTCAAGAGCAAGGCAGATATGCTTAATAAGGAGCAATTTTCAGCCCTTCATTACACAGCGCCAGGGACAGATTTGACACTTGGTTTGCCAAAGAACCACGTTTGGGAATCAGCTGGTGCTATCAATGCACAGGGAGAAGAGTTCTTACCAAATATGCCGACAGAGGAAGTCTTCACAGCGCCTGACTTCCGTCGTGCAGATGGTTATGTAACCTCTACAAAACCGCTTAGCTATAACGGAAATATCATTGAGGGAATTAAAGTAACCTTTAAGAATGGAGAAATAGTAGATATCACTGCTGAGAAGGGTGATCAGGTCATGAAAGACCTTGTCTTTGAAAATGCGGGTGCGCGTGCCTTGGGTGAATGTGCCTTGGTACCAGATCCGAGCCCAATTTCACAGTCAGGCATTACCTTCTTCAACACCCTTTTCGATGAGAATGCTTCAAATCACTTGGCTATCGGTGCAGCCTATGCGACTAGCGTTGTTGGTGGGGCAGAGATGAGCGAAGAAGAACTTGAAGCTGCTGGACTGAACCGTTCAGATGTTCACGTGGACTTTATGATTGGTTCGAATCAAATGGATATAGACGGTATCCGTGAGGATGGAACGCGCGTACCGCTCTTTCGTAATGGAGACTGGGCAAATTAAGGAGAAGCTATGATTGGAAGCATGTTTGTCGGTCTTTTAATTGGACTACTAGCAGGGGCTATCACCAATCGTGGAGAACGTATGGGATGCTTTGGGAAGATGTTTCTCGGTTGGATTGGTGCCTTTTTAGGACAATTACTCTTTGGCTCTTGGGGGCCAAGCCTAAATGGTACAGCCATTATCCCAGCAGTTCTCGGTGCCATGATTGTGTTAGCTATCTTCTGGGAAAGAGGAAGTTAGCTTCCCGACTCTGAAAAGGAAAGGAGGTTGGCTATTGAGCCAGCCTCCTTTTGAGTATGATATAATAGTTCTATGAGATTAGATAAATTTTTAGTCGCCTGCGCTGTCGGGAGTCGGACTGATGTCAAAAACCTTCTCAAGGCTGGGCGCGTGATAGTGAATGGCAAGAAAGAAAAATCTGCCAAGCTACAAATCAATGAAGATACGGACGAGATCTGTTTTGACGGTAAAAAATTAGAGTACGAGGAGTTTGTCTACTACATGATGAACAAGCCCCAGGGCGTTATCTCAGCGACTGAAGATCCTAAACACAAGACAGTCTTGGATTTAATGGATGACTATGCACGTGCCAAGGAAGTTTTCCCTGTAGGACGTTTGGATATCGATACGCATGGACTTTTGCTCTTAACAAATGATGGCAAGCTGGCTCATGCTCTTCTTTCACCAAAACGCCATGTGGATAAGACTTATCTGGCGCAGGTCAAGGGAATCATGACAGATGCAGATGTTGAGACATTTGCGCAAGGTATTCCCCTCAAGGACTTTACTTGTCAACCTGCCAAGCTGGAGCTTGTGTCTATTGATACGGAAAAAAATCAAAGTCTGGTTCGAGTGACCATTGCAGAAGGGAAATTCCACCAGGTTAAACGTATGGTGGCCTACTGTGGTAAGGAAGTCGTGGACTTGCAACGTTTAACCATGGGAACTTTGACCTTGGATGAGGATTTGAAACGTGGAGAATGGCGTCGTTTGACCAAGGTAGAACTAGAAAGATTATTAGAGAGTGATAAGTAAACTAGATAATATCAGGAAAAGGTGGGGAGAGTATCCCTGCTTTTTCGATTTTTGGTTGCTTCCTTTGTGAAAAGCGTTATAATAGACTGTAGAGTAAAAAGGAGGATTTTATGAACGCGATTCAAGAATCATTTACAGATAAATTATTTGCTAATTATGAAGCAAATGTCAAATACCAAGCTATCGAAAATGCTGCTAGCCATAATGGGATTTTTGCAGCCCTCGAGCGTCGTCAAAGCCATGTAGACAACACACCTGTTTTCTCACTTGATTTGACTAAGGACAAGGTCACTAACCAGAAAGCATCTGGTCGTTGCTGGATGTTTGCGGCCCTCAACACTTTCCGTCACAAACTCATCTCTCAATACAAGCTTGAAAACTTTGAATTGTCACAAGCCCACACCTTCTTCTGGGACAAGTATGAAAAATCTAACTGGTTCTTGGAGCAAGTCATTGCGACTGCAGACCAAGAATTGACGAGCCGTAAGGTTAGCTTCCTACTCCAAACTCCACAACAAGATGGTGGACAATGGGATATGGTTGTAGCTCTCTTTGAAAAATACGGTGTCGTTCCTAAGTCTGTTTATCCAGAGTCTGTTTCATCTAGCAGCAGCCGTGAGCTCAATGCCATCCTTAACAAATTGCTTCGTCAAGATGCTCAAATCTTGCGTGATTTGCTTGCTTCTGGTGCAGACCAAGCGACTATTCAAGCTAAGAAAGAAGACCTTTTGCAAGAAATCTTTAACTTCCTTGCCATGTCACTAGGACTTCCACCACGTCAATTTGACTTTGCTTATCGTGATAAGGACAACAACTACCAAAGCGAAAAAGGCATTACGCCACAAGAGTTTTACAAGAAATACGTTGACCTTCCATTAGAAGATTATGTTTCTGTAATCAATGCTCCAACTGCTGATAAACCTTACGGCAAATCTTACACAGTTGAGATGTTGGGGAATGTGGTTGGTAGCCGTGCAGTTCGCTATATCAACGTTCCAATGGAGCGCTTGAAAGAATTGGCGATTGCCCAAATGCAAACAGGTGAGACTGTTTGGTTTGGTTCAGATGTCGGCCAACTCAGCAACCGCAAAGCTGGAATCCTTGCGACTGATGTTTATGACTTTGAATCAAGTATGGACATTCAACTCACTCAAGACAAGGCTGGACGTTTGGACTACAGCGAAAGCTTGATGACCCACGCCATGGTCTTGACAGGTGTTGATTTGGATGAAAATGGCAAGTCAACCAAGTGGAAGGTTGAAAACTCATGGGGAGACAAGGTCGGTACAGATGGTTACTTCGTTGCCTCAGATGCTTGGATGGATGAATACACTTACCAAATCGTTGTCCGTAAGGAATTGCTGACAGCAGAAGAACGGGCTGCTTATGAAGCAGAACCAATCGTACTTGCACCATGGGATCCAATGGGTGCCTTGGCAGAATAAAGTATAAAGAAAAGAGGTTAGGGGAATCCTAGCCTCTTTTTAAGTTCTTCTTAAAGTGGCGATAGATGATGCTTGCCAAAGGAGTTCTTCTTATTTTGAGTCTTTAAGTGACAGAGAAAAAGATATGTGTTACTATAGTAGTACAAAAGGATATCGGAGTAGAAATGAAGTATTTAAGCAGTCAAGACATCAAGGATCGTCAACGAAACATCAGCGACATTAAACCCTATAAAACAACCAAGGAAATTGTCGTTTCAAATATCTTTACCTTCTTTAATACCATGAACTTGGCTCTGGCAGTTCTGGTAGCCACAACCTTGCGATTTGAAAATATGCTCTTTTTAGGTGTGATTGCTATTAATACAGCCATTGGGATTTTCCAAGAAGTGCGTTCAAAAAATGCCTTGGAAAAGCTGAGTTTGCTTGGTAAAAGTAAGTACAAAGTCAACCGAGATGGTCAAACGATTGAGATTGATCCAGAGGACATCGTTCTAGGGGAGTATCTGCACCTCAATCTGGGTGATCAGGTGCCTGTCGATGCAGAAGTCCTTGAAGGGAATATTGAAGTTGATGAGTCCTTGCTGACTGGTGAGAGTGATTCAGTCTTTAAAACTGTTGGTGACAAGCTGATGAGCGGAAGCAATGTCGTCAGCGGTACTTGTCTGGTTACAGCAACGGCTGTGGGGCAGGATAGTTATATTAACAAACTCGCAAAATCCAGCAAGGAATTCAAAAAATATCCTTCTAAACTACGCGATTACATGGATAAGATTTTAAAAATCGTTTCCATCTTGCTGGTGCCAGTTGCCATTCTGCTCTATGTCAGAGGTTTTAGTCTAGGACGGTCTTATGTTGAGATTGTTTTGGGAAGTTCTGGTGCCTTGGTTGGTATGATTCCAGAGGGCTTGATTCTCCTGGTCAGTGTATCCCTAGCAGTAGCTGCCATGAAGCTGGCTAGAAAGAAGGTTCTGGTGCAGGAGCTATACTGTGTAGAGACCTTGGCGCGAGTAGATGTTCTTTGTTTTGATAAGACAGGTACCATCACGACTGGTAATATGAAGGTCCAAGAAATGGATGCTAATGTGGCAGAGAAACTATCTTCTTATCTAGCTTATTTTGAGGATGAAAATGCAACTTCCCGAGCTCTGAAGACTTACTTAACCTGTGAGAAAAAGTGGGAAGTTCAAGAAGTCGGTGCCTTTTCAAGCAAAAACAAGTATTCCTTTGTCCAAGTAAAAGATGGTGGGACCTATTTCTTCGGTGCCTATGAGTTTTTAGGCTTTACCCAGCCGATGGATGCCTACTATGAACATCTGAAGCAGCAAGGTTTTCGAATCTTAACACTTGCCCATAGTAAGGACCAGATTACGAGTCCAGCCAATATGGAACTACTGGGGCACGTCGTTTTGTCAGATGAGATTAAGGACAATACCAAGGAAACCTTTGACTATTTCGAATCTCAAGGTGTTGAAGTGAAGATTATCAGTGGTGATAATCATGTGGCTGTATATGGGGTGGCTCGTAAGGCAGGTTTTAAGGAAGAAGCGCGGGCTATTGATATGACCAAGGTGAGCGATGATGACTTTGAAAGAGTGGTCTTGGAACACGAAATATTTGGACGTGTGACACCTGAACAGAAGCAAAAGATGGTATCTATTTTGCAAAATGCTGGTAAAACAGTTGCCATGAGTGGTGATGGAGTCAATGATGTTCTGGCTCTCAAGAAAGCAGATATTAGTTTTGCCATGAAGGGGGCTACGAGTGCAGCCAAAAGTGTATCCAATATTATTTTTCTGACAGATGACTTTGCAGTATTTTATGATATCTTGATGGAAGGTCGCCGGGTCATCAATAACATCCAAAAGGTAGCCTCTCTCTTTCTGACAAAGACCTTCTTCTCCATCGTGTTTGCGATTTTGAGTGTGATATTTGGTTTGGAGTTTGCTTTTATCCCCATTCAGTTTACAATCATTTCAGCCATTACGATTGGGATTCCATCTTTCTTCCTAACTTTTGAGTCCAATAAAGAAAAGGTCAGCACACATTTTATGCGAGATATTTTGACCAATGCTGCGATTGGTGGTGGCATTCTGGTTGTTAGTGTACTCTTGACGAACTTCTTTATCACTGTCCCAGGTCAGGTCAAATTTATTTGCTTCCTCCTTGCTTTGATCAATGGTCTGTGTCTAGTTGCCAAGGTCAGCCTACCTTTTAATCGATACAAACTAGTCTTGCTCATAATTTTGAGTCTTGCAGCTCTTGTTGGAGTGCTTGCCAATACCTTTATCCTGCGAGGAGCTTTCGTGCCTCTAGAAACCACTCAAGTGCTCTATGTAGCCGTCCTAGCAGTGGTGATTGGGAGCCTGCATTATCTGACTAGAAGAAAAAGTTGATACACAAAAAGAATCAGGATTTGATCCTGATTCTTTTTTATCTATATTCTCGATAGTTTGGATTACATGATACCAAAGAAACGAGCTGCAATACCTACTGCAAAGAGAGCAAGGATGATTGCGATTGGTGATACTTTTTTCTTAAGCAACCACATGCAGAGGAAAGTAAGGAGAAGTCCCATCAATCCTGGAATCAATGAGTTCAACTGACCTTGAAGTGTTTGTGGTTGAACGCTATCCAAGCTCAAACCACTAAGAGCCTGACCAAGAATTCCCTTCAATTCTCCACCTGTTACAGGTCCTTCTGGGAAGTTGATGTAAGCACCTTCTGCCAATTGTTTACCAGGAAGGTTAACAGTGAAGTTGATAGATACCCAACGTTGTACAAGAACGGCAAGGATGAACATACCAAGGATAGATGCTCCTTTAGTGATGTCTTTCAAGATACCACCAGACATGTCTTTAGTGATTTCAGATCCAGCTTTGTAACCGAACTCTTGTGTGTACCATAGGAAGGCCATACGGATAGCATTCCATCCAAAGAAGAAGAGAAGGGGACCAACAATATTACCAGATGCAGCAAGTGATGCACCAAGGGCTCCAAGGATAGGACGAACTGTAAACCAGAATACTGGGTCACCGATACCAGCAAGAGGTCCCATCATACCGATCTTAACCCCTTGGATAGCGGCATCGTCGATTTCAACACCATTAGCGCGCTCTTCTTCAAGTGCAAGAGTAACCCCCATGATTGGAGCAGCTACGTATGGGTGAGTGTTGAAGAACTCAAGGTGACGCTCAAGAGCAGCCGCTTGGTCTTCTTTTTTAGTGTACAATTTTTTGATAGCTGGGATCAATGAGTAAGCCCAACCCAAGTTTTGCATACGCTCGTAGTTCCAAGAACCTTGAAGGAATTGTGAACGCCACCAAACTTTTTGACGATCTGATTTTGATAATTGAATTTTTTCAGCCATGATTGTTCCCCTTTCTAGTAGTCTTCTAGGATATCACCGATTGGGTCGTTAGAAGTCGCAGCTCCGCCGCCACCGTTTCCACCTTGTTTTGTAAGGTTAAGGTAGATGAAGGCAAGGGCAACACCGATGACACCAAGGGCAATCAAAGTCAATTGAGAGATTGCTGCAAGAGCAAAACCGATAGCGAAGAATGGCCATACTTCACGAGTTGCCATCATGTTGATAACCATAGCGTAACCAACGGCAACGACCATAGCACCACCGACAGCCATACCACCATTCAACCATTCTGGCATTAGGCCAAGAGCGTCTTGAACAGCAGAAGCAGGAATAGCGATAAGGAAGGCTGCAGGGATAGCGATACGAAGACCTTGAAGAACAAGGGCAAAGTAGTGAGCGCGTTCAACAGCCGCAATGTTTCCTTCTTTTGCAGCTGCGTCAGCTGAGTGAACTAAGGCAACTGAGATTGTACGAACAATCATTGTCAAGAAAAGTCCAGCTACGGCAAGAGGGATAGCTGTGGCTGTTGCGACGGCGATACCTTCGGTAGTAAAGTTACCACCTTTGATCAAGATGATCGCTGCGGCAACAGATGCAAGAGCAGCGTCAGGAGCTACAGCAGCTCCGATGTTAGCCCAACCAAGGGCGATCATTTGAAGAGATCCACCAAGCATAACACCTGCTTCAAGGTTACCTGTTACAAGTCCGATAAGGGTACATGCGACGATTGGTTGATGGAATTGGAATTGGTCGAGGATACCTTCAAGACCTGCAAGGAAGGCAACAACTACAACCAAGATAGCAGAAATGATTGAAATATCTGACATGGTTTTATTCCTTTTCTATTTAGTTTTAATAAAGTATTTAATCCTGTTTTCAAAAATGATAGAAACAGATTAAAATTATTGAACGTTTGCTTTTTTAATCAAGTCAAACAAATCTTTTTTCGTGTCGTTTGGTACTTTACGTACGTCAAATTCAACACCGAGGTCACGCATTTTTTCAAATGTTGCAACATCATCTTTGTCCATAGACAAGACGTTATTGATCATTGTTTTACCTGTTGAGTGGGCCATAGAACCAACGTTAAGGGTCTTGATTGGCACGCCACCTTCGATGGCACGAAGGGCATCTTGAGGTGTTTCAAACAAGATAAGAGCATGTGTGTTACCAAAACGAGGATCTTTTGCAACCTCAATCAATTTTTTGATTGGTACAACGTTCGCTTTTACTCCGTTAGGAGCTGCTTGTTTGATCAATTCTTTACGTAATTCGTCGTTTGCAACGTTATCTGAAGCAACGATGATACGGTCTGCTTTTGAATCTGGTGTCCAAGCAGTTGCGACTTGTCCGTGAAGAAGACGTGTGTCAAGACGGGCAAGATTGATTTTCAATTTACCATCTCCGATAACAGTTCCTTCTGGAATAGCAGCTTGGGCAACTGGAGCAGCCGCAGCACTAGCCACTTCCTCAACTGGATTGAGCTCTTCTGGAAGAGCTTTGATGCCATCTTTGGCTTCTTTAATGATATTCGCAGCGACTTTATCCACACCTGCAGTAGCGTCCATAAGGCGCTCAGTGTAGGCTTGGATCAACATCGGCAAGTTAAGCCCTGTGATGATGGCAAACTTACGCCCAGGATTTTCTCCCATCACGCGGCTAGCCTGGTTGAATGGAGATCCACTCCAAAGGTCAGCCAATACTAGAACCTCATCTTCTGCGTCAAATGCAGCCACAGCGTTGTTGAATTTAGCGTAAAGATCATCTGGACCTTCATTTGGCATAAAGGTTACAACTTGAACCTTTTCTTGTTCACCAAAGATCATAGATCCTGACTGATGAATACCCGCAGCAAATTCGCCGTGGCTCGCAATAATGATTCCGATACTCATTATTGTCATTCCTCCTTTTAAAATGTTTGACTTATAGGTTTCCTAAAAAACCTCAGACGTACCTAGTATAAATCGTTTTCATATAAAAATCAACTACTTTTTCGAAAATTGTAAAAGTTTTCAATGAAAATAGGCTTACAAAATGTTAATATATAAATAATTTCAAAAAATATATGAAAATAGCAATAGAAAATTTAATATAAAAATACTGAAAATGAGTGGCCTTCATGAAAACAGAATGAAAATAAAAGGAAAGATTGCAGGATAGCAATCCTCCTTTTTATAGGAATAAATTTTGTAAAGCGTGGGCTACCCCGTCTTCTTCGTTGGTCAGAGGAAGTTGTTCGTCTGCATATGGAAGGAGAGAAGGATTGGCGTTTTTCATAGCATATCCCTTGCCTGCAAATGCCAACATTTCCGTATCATTATGCTCATCACCAAAGGCGATTAAGTCTTTTTTATCACGATTCATCACATTGAGCAGGTACTCTAGAGCAAAGGCCTTGTTTACACCCTTGGGAGTACACTCGAGGATGTTGAGGGGACCACCCCAGGTATTGATAGCTAGTTGGTGCTGATAAAAACGATTCATCTCGTCCGCTAGAGCGTATTTGTCTTTAACCCTTGTTTGCAAGAGAATGCAGTTGGGATTCTTGGTTACTCGTTCGGGTTTGAATTGATTTTCCGGTTGGAAGTTCTCTACGCCAAATAGTTTAGGGTCCGCAATTTCTTCATTCGGAGCTGTAATGTAAAATTTCTTACGGTATTCTCCTGCAATAAAGTCGGCCTGGATATCCTCTTTACGTTTGACCATATCTAGGAGATATTTTTTGTCCAAAGTTAAGCATCTTTCGTGCTCCCAAGCCTGTCCTGGTAGATGGGTAAGGGAGCCGTTAAAGTTAATCATGGGAGTATGCAATTCTAGTTCGCGGTAGAAGTCTTTTGCCATGCGATACGGACGCCCCGTCGTGATGATGACATGATGTCCTTTTTCTGAAATTTTTTTGATTGTCTCTTTGGTAAAATCGGAGAGCTTGCTTTCGCTATTCAACAGGGTTCCGTCCAAATCGACTGCGATAATTTTTTTAGTCATATAAACCTTCCTAGTCGTTTCCAGATAAGATGTCTACTATTATATCAAAAAGAAAGAAGAAAAGCAGACTCGAGATAAAAAACAAAAATTGTTCCAATTTGGTAAATAAACCAAATAAATATATTGAAAAGGTGAATGATAAGTGGTATAATACTAATATTGTTCGTAAAAAACAAAAGGAGATTCATAATGGAAAAACTATTTAAACTAAAAGAGAACGGGACGGACGTTCGTACGGAGGTTCTCGCTGGTTTAACAACTTTCTTTGCAATGAGTTACATTCTCTTTGTAAACCCACAAATGCTTGCGCAGACAGGGATGCCTGCTCAAGGTGTTTTCCTAGCAACGATTATTGGTGCAGTAGCTGGTACCCTGATGATGGCCTTCTATGCGAACCTGCCATATGCTCAAGCACCAGGTATGGGACTCAATGCCTTCTTTACCTTTACAGTCGTATTTGGACTTGGTTATTCATGGCAAGAGGCCTTGGCTATGGTCTTTATCTGTGGGATTATTTCACTAATCATTACCTTAACAAATGTTCGTAAAATGATTATTGAATCTATTCCCAATGCGCTTCGTTCGGCTATTTCAGCAGGTATCGGTGTCTTCCTTGCCTATGTAGGGATTAAGAATGCTGGTCTTTTGAAATTCTCTATTGATCCAGGAAGTTATACAGTTGCTGGTGAGGGTGCTGATAAGGCCCAAGCAGCCATTACAGCAAACTCTTCAGCAGTTCCAGGTCTGGTTAGCTTTAATAATCCAGCTGTTTTAGTGGCTATTGCAGGTTTGGCGATTACGATTTTCTTTGTTATCAAGGGTATCAAAGGAGGAATCATTCTTTCTATCTTAACAACGACAGTTCTTGCTATCGCTGTTGGTTTGGTTGATGTATCAAGCATTGATTTTTCTAATAACCATGTAGGTGCAGCCTTTGAAGATTTGAAGACAATTTTTGGCGCAGCACTTGGTTCACAAGGATTGGGTGCTTTAATCTCAGACACTGCTCGTCTACCGGAAACACTTCTGGCTATTCTGGCCTTCTCGTTGACAGATATTTTTGACACAATTGGTACCTTGATTGGTACAGGTGAAAAAGTCGGTATCGTAGCGACAAATGGTGAAAATCACCAATCAGATAAGTTGGATAAGGCTCTTTACTCTGACTTGATTGGTACTTCAATTGGTGCCATTGCAGGTACTTCAAACGTAACGACTTATGTTGAGTCTGCTGCTGGTATTGGTGCGGGTGGACGTACTGGATTGACTGCTTTGGTAGTTGCGATTTGTTTTGCAATTTCAAGTTTCTTTAGTCCACTTTTGGCAATTGTTCCATCAGCTGCGACGGCTCCAATTTTGATTATCGTTGGGATTATGATGCTTGGTAGCTTGAAAAACATCCATTGGGATGATATGGCTGAAGCTGTCCCTGCCTTCTTTACATCTATCTTCATGGGATTCAGCTACTCTATCACACAAGGGATTGCAGTTGGTTTCTTGACTTATACGTTGACAAAAGTTGTCAAAGGTCAAGCAAAGGACGTGCACGCGATGATTTGGATTTTGGATGCCTTGTTTATCCTTAACTATATCAGTATGGCTCTTTAAATGATATAATACTAGAAAAGGGGTTATCCCCCTTTTACTATAAGGAGGTATATCATGAAAGAAAAGACGATCTGGCAAGAGGTTTGGGACAGAGGGATGTGGATCCTCATCCTTTTAGCAGCTTTTGTCCTATCACAATTTCCTTTAGGGTTATCCGCTTGGTTGACTTCTAGACAATTTCCGCTTTTGCAGTCAGGACTCTTAGTTGGTATCTTGTCCATTGCCGTTCTGATAGTATTCATTATCGGTGCGCGGAAAACAAAGCTTGCTACCTTTAATCTATCCTTTTTTAAAGCTAAGGACCTAGCTCGCTTGGTATTGAGTTATCTAGTAATCTTTGCTACTAATTTGTTGGGCTCAGCTTTGCTTCGCATGATGAATGAAACAACGACGAGTAATCAATCAACGCTGAATGGTTTGGTTCAGAATAGTTCCTTGATTTCTACCTTCTTCTTGATTGTATTGGTTGCTCCGATTTGTGAGGAAATTTTGTGTCGTGGGATTATTCCCCAAAAGATTTTCCGTGGAAAAGAAAAACTAGGTTTTATTGTTGGTGCAATCGTCTTTGCCTTGCTCCATACGCCAACCAATCTGCCTTCTGTGATTATTTATGGAGGGATGTCAACAGTTTTGACTTGGACAGCCTATAAGACTGAGCGTTTGGAGATGTCCATTTTGCTTCATATGATTCTCAATGGTATTGCATTTTGTTTGTTGGCCTTATTGGTATTGATTAGTAGAAATCTAGGTCTATCATTCTAAACCATTGGCCCGCTTGGAAAAGATGAATGCAATCGTGTCCATTTTTTTCTTTTTATGGTAAAATAGAGAAATAATATGGTGAAAAGCCTTGAGGGAGTGACCGATATGTCAAGTAAAGCCAATCATGCAAAGACAGCTATTTGCGGAATTATCAATGTAACCCCAGACTCCTTTTCGGATGGTGGTCAATTTTTTGCGCTTGAGCAAGCGCTCCAGCAGGCTCGTAAATTGATAGCAGAAGGAGCCAGCATGCTAGATATCGGCGGAGAATCGACTCGGCCGGGAAGTAGCTATGTTGAGATAGAGATAGAAGAGGAAATCCAGCGTGTTGTTCCAGTGATCAAAGCGATTCGCAAGGAAAGTGATGTCCTTATTTCTATCGATACTTGGAAGAGTCAGGTGGCAGAGGCTGCTTTGGCTGCTGGTGCCAATCTAGTCAATGATATCACTGGTCTTATGGGTGATGAAAAAATGGCCCATGTGGTTGCTAAGGCTGGAGCGAAAGTAGTCATCATGTTTAATCCAGTCATGGCGCGACCTCAGCATCCTAGCTCGCTCATATTTCCTCATTTTGGATTTGGTCAGGCTTTTACAGAGGAAGAGTTAGCTGACTTTGAAAAAATGCCAATCGAAGATTTGATGGAGGCTTTCTTTGAACGAGCTCTAGAGAGAGCGGAGGAAGCCGGGATAGCAAGAGAAAATATTCTGCTGGATCCAGGGATTGGCTTTGGTTTGACCAAGAAGGAAAATCTGCTCCTTCTACGGGATCTGGATAAACTACACCAGCAAGGCTATCCGATTTTTCTTGGAGTTTCGCGTAAGCGATTTGTTATCAATATCCTGGAAGAAAATGGTTTTGAAGTTAATCCTGAGACAGAACTTGGTTTCCGCAATCGGGACACAGCTTCGGCTCATGTAACCAGTATCGCTGCGAGGCAGGGTGTGGAAGTGGTGCGCGTGCACGATGTAGCCAGTCACAGGATGGCGGTTGAAATTGCGTCAGCTATTCGATTGGCAGAAGATGCGGAAAATCTAGATTTAAAACAATATAAATAAGATGAACGAAATTGAAAACAATCAGTGGATTGCCCACTACCGGACGGACCAACCGCATTTCGGTTTGGAACGAATGGTGGAACTCCTAGCTCTGCGAGGCAATCCCCATCTCAAACTTAAGGTCATCCATATCGGAGGGACCAATGGCAAGGGGTCTACCATTGCTTTTTTGAAAAAGATGCTGGAAAAGCTAGGCCTGAGAGTAGGTGTGTTCAACTCGCCCTATCTCATTCATTATACAGACCAGATTAGCATCAATGGGGAATCCATTCCCGAGGCTAGGCTAGAAGCCCTCATGGCAGACTATCAGTCTTTGCTTGAGGGGGAATCGGCTGCTAACTTGCAGGGTACAACCGAGTTTGAGATTATCACAGCTATAGCCTATGATTACTTTGCCTCAGAGCAAGTAGATGTGGCTATCATGGAAGTTGGCATGGGCGGACTCTTGGATAGTACCAATGTTTGCCAGCCAATTTTGACAGGAATTACGACCATTGGACTGGATCATGTGGCCCTACTTGGGGACACCTTGGAATCCATAGCAGAGCAGAAGGCTGGTATTATCAAACAAGGTATTCCATTAGTAACAGGTCATATTGTTCCTGAAGCTTTGGCTGTGATTGACTACATTGCAGAAGATAAAAATGCACCGAGACTTGCCTATGGGAAAGATTATCAAGTTAGTCACCAAGAAAGTGTGGTAACGGGTGAAATCTTTGATTATACCAGTTCTCTCAGACAAGGTCTCTTTCAGACTGGTTTGCTTGGTTTGTACCAGATAGAAAATGCAGGGATGGCGCTTGCCCTCCTAGACACTTATTGCCAGGAGACTGGGCGGGAGTTGGCAAGTAATGCCTTGGTTGCTCAAGCTTTGAAAGAAACCAGATGGCCAGGGCGTTTGGAGGTCTTGTCTAGTGACCCCTTGCTGCTCTTGGATGGGGCCCACAATCCCCATGCTATCAAAGCCTTATTAGCAACCTTGCAAGAACGCTTTGCGGATTATCATAAGGAAATCCTCTTTACCTGCATCAAAACCAAGGCCTTGGAGGATATGCTGGACTTGCTAGGGGAAATGCCAGATACCGAGCTTACCTTGACACATTTTGACGATAGTCGGGCGACGGATGAAAGCGTGCTGAAAGAGACAGCCAAGTCTAGAAATCTCAATTACCAAAGTTGGCAGGATTTTCTAGAGCAGAAATTGACAGATAAAAATGAAGAGAAACAAACAGTTAGGATTGTCACAGGTTCCTTGTATTTCTTGAGCCAAGTGAGAGCCTATCTGATGGAGAGGAAGAACGAGAATGGATACACAAAAGATTGAAACGGCTGTAAAAATGATTATCGAAGCTGTTGGTGAGGACGCTAACCGCGAGGGCTTGCAGGAAACACCTGCTCGTGTAGCTCGTATGTACCAAGAGATTTTTTCAGGTCTTGGTCAAACAGCGGAGGAACATTTGTCAAAATCCTTTGAGATTATCGACGATAATATGGTGGTAGAAAAGGATATCTTTTTCCACACCATGTGTGAACACCACTTCTTGCCCTTTTATGGGAGAGCGCACATTGCCTACATTCCAGATGGACGTGTAGCAGGCTTGTCCAAACTTGCCCGTACGGTTGAAGTTTATTCGAAAAAACCACAGATTCAAGAACGGCTGAATATCGAAGTGGCCGATGCCTTGATGGACTATCTGGGGGCTAAGGGAGCCTTTGTTGTCATTGAGGCTGAGCATATGTGTATGAGCATGCGTGGTGTCAGAAAACCAGGTACTGCGACTTTGACGACAGTAGCGCGAGGTCTATTTGAAACAGATAAGGATCTCCGAGACCAGGCTTATCGTTTAATGGGACTATAATACCCTTCGAAAATCAAATTCAAACCACGTCAGCTTCCATCTGCAACCTCAAAACAGTGTTTTGAGCAAGCCTGCGGCTAGCTTCCTAGTTTGCACTTTGATTTTCATTGAGTATAAAAAGAATCCGCTTTGGGCGGATTTTTCTAGAAAGGACAAGTTATGGATCAACTGCAGATTAAAGATTTGGAAATTTTTGCCTATCATGGTCTTTTTCCTAGTGAGAAAGAATTAGGGCAGAAGTTTGTTATTTCCGCAAGCTTATCCTATGATATGACCAAGGCGGCTACAGACTTGGATTTGACAGCTTCTGTCCATTACGGAAAACTGTGTCAGCAGTGGACGACTTGGTTTCAGGAAAGCACTGAGGATTTGATTGAAACGGTAGCCTACAAACTAGTAGAGCGTACCTTTGAGACCTATCCTCTTGTTCAAGAGATTGAGTTGGAACTAAAAAAACCTTGGGCTCCAGTGCATTTACCGTTGGATACCTGCTCGGTGACCATTCGCCGTCGCAAACAACGGGCCTTTATCGCCCTAGGAAGTAATATGGGAGATAAGCAAGCAAACTTGGAAAAAGCCATTGACAACCTGCGAGCTCGTGGCATCCATATTCTCAAAGAGTCCAGTGTCTTGGCGACAGAGCCTTGGGGTGGTGTTGAGCAAGATAGCTTTGCCAATCAGGTGATTGAAGTAGAAACCTGGCTACCAGCACCAGTCTTGTTAGAAACATTATTAGCTATCGAGTCAGAAATGGGGCGGGTGAGAGAAGTGCATTGGGGGCCTCGCTTGATCGATTTGGACTTGCTCTTTATGGAGGACCAGATAATTTATACAGACGAGCTCATCTTGCCTCATCCTTATATAGCAGAACGCCTCTTTGTTCTTGAGCCGTTAGTGGAAATAGCTCCCCATTTTATCCATCCGATCCTAAAGCAACCAATTCGTTACTTGGTTGACCAGTTGGAGCAAGGAAATGCCTAAACTTTCCGAGACCTATAGTAAGTGGAAGAGTATCGGGGAGGGACTACTTGCTATTGTTCTAGGGCTTCTCTTGATTCGTTTTGGGCAAGTTATTCCGAGGATGGGGTACCAGTTGCTGATGGGCTACTTTTCCTTGTCAGCAGTTTGGCACTTGTTGACTCGCTGGTTTCAGGATAAAAAACGTCGGGAAAACATCTTTGTAACCTTGGCCAAGCTGGTGGTCGCGGCTCTCGTGTTTGACTCTATCATCTTGCAAGACCTTGCCCTCTATCTCCTAGTCTTTGTCATTGCGAGCTACCAGCTGTTTACGGGTGGTATTAGTCTTGTGACCTGGTCTCTCTATCGAAAAAATGCTGTTCATCCTCGACTTCACCATCTCTTCGATGCTGTATGGATGACAGGATTTGGGCTTTATAGCATCTCTCCTTTTCACGATGCAGCGAATTTTGAATTGCTCTTGCTTGGGTTTTACTTGCTCATGTTAGGGGCTAGTAGCCTTCGGGACGGTTTCTTTTTTGAAAAGATAGAAAACAATCCCAAGCTGAAGCGGCGTATGCGAATGACCTTGCCGATCTTTGTGACGGCTCTGATCCCTATCAGTACCTTGCGAAAACTAAATGAGTGGCTGTCAAATCATGAAAGCCAAGAAGGGGAAGTTCATTCGGAAAGAAAGAACGACCAGACGGTCGATCTGGAAATTTTTATTCATACCTCAGAAACCTCTTTCTTCCTCGCCATGGGACATGTGGATATTTGTTATCAAGGGAAGGTTATTTCCTATGGTTCCTATGATCCCCACTCGGAGCGTTTATTCGGCATGGTTGGAGACGGTGTTTTGTTTAAGGCCAATCGGGAAAAATACATTGAGCTTTGTAAGAGGGAAAGTCAGAAGACCTTGTTTGCTTATGGTCTGAGTTTGACGGATCAACAGAAAGCAGCTATCCAAGCGCGTTTAGCGGAGATAGAAGACCTGTTAATTCCTTGGGAACCAAGCTCGCAGTTGATGAAAAGAAGAGAGGGCGAGGTTAAGCATACCTATTCCTACCAACTGAAACAGGAAGCAGATGCGACCCTCTATAAATTCAGCTCATCCGAGTTTAAGACCTACTTTGTTCTCAGTACCAATTGTGTCTTGCTGGCAGACTCTATCGTAGGAAAAGCTGGGACTGATATATTGAGTCCCCAAGGTTTCATTGTGCCAGGGACTTATCAGGATTACCTTGATTTAGAGTATACAAAACCAAACGGTCTAGTTGTCAGTCGATCCATTTATTAGAAAAAGAAAACTCTAGTTCCTCAGTAGTTTGCGCCGAGAAGCTAGAGTTTTTAAAATAGGTCATTTTCTTCTGGAAGGAGGATGGTTTCTCTACCGTCTAGGTCTAAAACAAGGACCCTAGGAGGATAAAGCGGATCAAAAGGATGATTGAAATCAAAATCAATACTAGTCGGAAGGTGCTGACTAGAAAAATGGAAGGTGATGGTCCCCTTATTGTTGAGCAGTTGAAACTCAAGTTCTTCTTCTAATTCAAAGACATTTTTCAGGAAATGATCAATAATATACCATAAAGAGTCAATGACGTCGTCAGGCAGGCTGGTCACAACACCAAAACTCGCGGAACGTCTCTGTGTATTTGTAAAAGCCATGTTTTCCTCCCCCTTTATTTTCCTTATCATACAGCAAAATGTCTTAAAAATCAAGAAATCCTACTTGCTTTTTCAAAATGGGAATAAACTGTGAAATTTTTTCAAAGTTTCTCTAAAAAATACTTGAAAGTGTTTACAATAAGTGATAAAATGGAGTAAGTAGATGCGTGAAAGCGAAATTTTCATTATAGAAAGGAAACGGAATGAACACAGATGATACAGTAACGATTTATGACGTCGCCCGTGAAGCAGGAGTTTCAATGGCAACAGTTAGCCGTGTCGTTAATGGCAACAAGAATGTTAAAGAGAACACTCGAAAAAAAGTCCTAGAAGTGATTGATCGCTTGGACTATCGTCCAAATGCGGTAGCACGTGGTTTGGCTAGCAAGAAAACAACGACAGTAGGAGTTGTGATTCCTAACATTACCAATGGTTATTTCTCAACGCTTGCTAAGGGAATTGACGACATTGCTGAAATGTACAAGTATAACATTGTCCTAGCAAATAGTGATGAGGATGATGAAAAGGAAGTTTCAGTGGTTAACACTCTCTTTTCAAAACAAGTCGATGGGATTATCTTTATGGGCTATCACTTGACTGAAAAGATTCGTTCAGAGTTTTCTCGTTCACGGACACCGGTTGTTCTTGCTGGTACTGTGGATGTAGAACATCAACTTCCAAGTGTAAATATCGACTACAAACAAGCAACGATTGATGCTGTGAGCTATCTTCTCAAAGAAAATGAGAAAATTGCTTTTGTGAGTGGACCACTCGTCGATGATATCAATGGCAAGGTTCGTTTGATCGGTTACAAGGAAGCCTTGAAAAAAGCTGGACATTCTTATAGCGAGGGTTTGGTCTTTGAATCAAAATACAACTATGACGATGGCTATGTCTTGGCAGAACGCTTGATTTCATCACAAGCTACAGCCGCAGTTGTAACAGGTGATGAATTGGCAGCGGGTGTGTTGAATGGTTTGGCTGACCATGGTGTATCTGTGCCAGAAGAGTTTGAAATCATCACGACAGATGACTCTCAGATTGCACGATTCACTCGTCCAAACTTGACGACTATTGCCCAACCTCTTTATGACTTAGGTGCTATCAGCATGCGTATGTTGACTAAGATTATGCATAAGGAAGAGTTGGAAGAACGTGAAGTTCTCCTACCTCATGGTTTGACAGAACGTCGCTCTACACGAAAACGTAAATAGAAAAAATCAGGGAATCGTGAAGATTTCCTGATTTTGCGTTCTAGAGAAGAGGATTAGCCTTCCATATAGTCTTTTAAGGCCTGTCCTTTTAATCCAGCATTAAGGGCAATTAATAATTTGAGGCGAGCTTTTTGAGCGTTGAGTTCTTTGACAAAGAAAACACCAGCTCGTTGTAACTGTACCCCTCCACCTTGGTAGGCGTAGACAGGTTCAGCAATACCATTAAAACAACGTGAGACCAAGGCGACTGGGATTCCTTTTTGCAGGAGATTTTCCAATTTTTGAGCTGTTTCTTTGGGAATATTGCCTGCTCCAAAGGCCTGAATGACTAAGCCATCCAGCTGTTCCAAGTCCAACATATCGATCAGCTCGTCTGTCATACCTGCATAGGCTGAGATGATGGGAACTAGACCTTGAATATGCTCGAGATCAAACCGGACACGAGGTTCAGCCGTTTTAAAGTAGAGGATTTCTTGCTTCATGATAAGGCCAAGTGGTCCATGTGTTGGGGTTTGAAAGGTGCTGACGTTGGTCGTATGAGTTTTGGTAACATACTTGGCTGCGTGGATCTCGTCGTTCATGACGACCAGTACACCCTTGTCGGCTGCTTTGTCATCGCTGGCAACTCGCAAAGCGCTCAGATAGTTATACACACCGTCGCTACCAAGTTCATTAGAACTACGCATGGCCCCTGTTAGAACGATGGGGATGGGCGGAATTTTCATGGTATCAAGGAAGTAAGCTGTTTCTTCTAAGGTATCTGTACCGTGTGTGATGACAACACCATCGTAGTTATCAGCCTCCTCTTTAATCTTATGATAGAGTGCAAGCATATGCTTGGGTTTGATATGAGGGCTTGGCAGATTAAAAAAGTCTAGGGCATGAACCTCAATCCCTTCAAGTGGATTGGAAACATGGTTCATGGGATTGTCCTGACTAGTTACAACGGCACCAGTTGCGTCTGCTTGCATGGAAATAGTCCCACCTGTATGCAAAACAAGGATTTTCTTAGGCATGATTTACTCACTCTTTCTGAAATGTGGTATAATCATTGTAACACAAAAGGGGAGAATGGGATAGGATGGAAGTCAAAGCTGTTTTTTTTGATATCGATGGAACGCTAGTCAACGATCGCAAGAGTGTTTTGAAATCCACTAAGGACGCGATTAAGATTGTTAAAGAGCAAGGGGTGCTTGTTGGAGTAGCGACAGGACGAGGACCGTTTTTTGTCAAGGAATTGATGGAAGACTTGGACTTAGACTTTGCGGTGACCTACAATGGCCAATACATTTTTAATAAAGAAAAGGTACTCTTTGCAAGTCCGATTGCTAAGTCAAGCCTGCGTCAACTGATTGCTTATGCTAAAAAGGAGCGTAAAGAAATCGCTCTTGGAACCGAGCATGCCGTTGTTGGTTCGAAGATTATGTCATTTGGTCTCGGATCCTTTTCCCAACTGGTTAGTCGTTTTATCCCGACAGTGCTGACAAGAACCGTCAGCCGTTCTTTTAATCGAATGGTCAGCAAGGTAGTTCCTCAAAAAGAAGAAGACCTACTTAACTTGATTAACCAACCCATTTATCAAGTTTTGATGCTGATGACGCCAGAAGAGTCTGAGAAGGCAGCAGCTGATTTTCAAGACTTGAAATTGACTCGAAGCAATCCTTTTGCCGCAGATATCATTAACCAAGGAAATTCCAAACTAGAAGGCATTCGCCGAGTCGGGAAAGAATATGGCTTTGCTCTCAACCAAGTCATGGCCTTCGGTGATTCAGATAATGACCTGGAAATGTTAGCAGGTGTCGGTATGTCAGTCGCTATGGGAAATGGCAGTAGCAGTGCCAAAGAGGTTGCTAAACACATTACAGCAAGCAATCAACAAGATGGCATCCACAAGGCGCTTGAGCACTTTGGCGTTTTAGCTTCAGAAAAAGTGTTTGTCAGTCGGGACTACCACTTTAATAAAGTCAAGACCTTCCACCACATGATGGATGAACGAACTCAAGAAGAGCCACAGGCATGGGATGCTGAAGGTGCAACCCACCGCGCAGACTTTAAAATTGAAGAATTAGTAGAGTTTGTCCGTGCGGCAAGTTCTTCGGAGGAAGAATTCCAAAACTCCCTTGCAAGCATGCATGAGGCACTTGATAAGGCAGCAGAGAAAGTGGCAAAAAAGACGCCTGCTAAGCAAAATCTGGTCGGTCAAGTGGATGCTTTGATCGACACACTGTATTTTACATACGGTAGTTTTGTTTTGATGGGAGTGGATCCAGAACGCATTTTTGATATTGTTCATGAAGCAAATATGGGAAAGGTCTTCCCTGATGGAAAAGCTCATTTTGACCCGGTTACGCACAAAATTTTAAAACCAGACGATTGGGAAGAAAAATATGCTCCAGAACCTGCCATTAAACAGGAGCTACAACGTCAGCTCAAGGCTTATGAGCGACATAAAGAAAGAAATAGAAATAATAAGTAACAAAAAGGAGCCTCAGGCTCCTTTTCTTACTATTTACAATGTTTTTTCACTTTCCCTCACGACCAGCAAATCGACTTTTGCATGGCGGAGAATATATTCAGATGAAGAACCGACTAAGAGGCGTTCAAAGGCATTGAGACCTGTAGCACCAACTAAAATCAAGTCAACATTTTCTGCATCCGGAATCGTCCGAGCGAGGAGAGTTTTGGGATTTCCCATTTCGATGACGATGTGGATATCCGTTAAACCAGCATCTTTTGCACGCTTTTCATACTCTTTCATCATACTTTCAGCATCGGCTTGGAGTTCTTCGTAAACTTCAGCATCAAAGGTAGATACGCTTTGAAGAGCGCGTGTGTCAATAACATGGACAATGGTGAGCTTGGATTCATTGCGTAGAGCAGTGTAAACACCTTTGACGAAAGCCAAGTCCGCTTCTTTAGAACCATCAATTGCGACCATAACATTTTGGTAACGTTGTGCCATAATGAAACCTCCTGAAATTTTCTTACTTTTATTGTAACCCTTTTCACTAAGGAAGTAAAGTAAAAATCATATTTTAAACCATATTGTTGGTCATAGACTTAGTGCGTATATAGAAATAAAAGAAAAGAGAATTGGTGAGGATTCTCTTTGTCAATGTTTTTTCTTTTGCTTCCTCGTTTATGGAAGCTTGTCGCAGCGACTTTCTAGTGGTATAATGTTACTATCCTGACGAATTGAGGAAAAAAGATGAAAGAATTTAACAAATCTAGCAAGCTAGAGCATGTTGCTTATGATATCCGTGGTCCTGTTTTAGAAGAAGCCATGCGTATGCGAGCAAATGGAGAAAAGATTTTACGCCTGAATACAGGGAATCCAGCAGAATTTGGCTTTACAGCGCCAGATGAGGTCATTCATGACTTGATTATGAATGCGCGTGATAGTGAGGGATATTCTGATTCCAAAGGGATTTTTTCAGCCCGTAAGGCTATCATGCAGTATTGCCAACTGAAGAAATTCCCAAATGTGGATATTGATGATATTTACCTTGGAAATGGTGTCAGTGAGCTGATTGTCATGTCCATGCAGGGGCTTTTGGACAATGGAGATGAGGTCTTGGTACCTATGCCAGACTATCCTCTCTGGACAGCGGCTGTCAGCCTAGCTGGGGGAAATGCCGTTCACTATATCTGTGATGAGGCTGCAGAATGGTACCCTGATATTGACGATATCAAGTCAAAAATTACTTCTAATACCAAGGCTATTATTCTCATCAATCCAAATAATCCGACAGGAGCCCTTTATCCCAAGGAACTCTTGTTAGAGATTATCGAGATTGCACGTCAAAACGACTTAATTATCTTTGCGGATGAAATCTACGATCGTATGGTCATGGATGGTCATGAGCATGTCTCAGTAGCTAGTCTGGCTCCAGATGTCTTCTGTGTCAGCATGAATGGTCTTTCAAAATCTCACCGTATCGCTGGTTTCCGTATAGGATGGATGGTCTTATCTGGACCTAAGACACATGTCAAGGGCTATATTGAAGGTCTTAATATGCTGTCTAACATGCGCCTTTGCTCTAACGTTTTGGCTCAGCAAGTCGTACAAACCTCGCTAGGTGGGCATCAGTCGGTGGACGAATTGCTCCTTCCTGGTGGACGGATCTACGAGCAAAGAAACTTCATTTACAATGCCATCCAAGATATCCCAGGTTTGTCTGCGGTCAAGCCGAAGGCGGGACTTTATATCTTCCCTAAAATTGACCGCAATATGTATCGCATCGATGATGATGAACAGTTTGTCCTCAATTTCTTGAAGCAAGAGAAGGTTCTATTGGTTCATGGTCGCGGTTTTAACTGGCAAGAACCAGACCATTTCCGTATCGTTTACCTCCCTCGTGTGGATGAATTAGCACAAATCCAAGAAAAGATGACTCGTTTCTTGAAACATTATCGTAGATAGGGCTTACATGAGAAAAAGCTGGAAACATTTGCCTAGAGCTATTGACAAAAGTATCAGAATCAGATAGAATAGTAAAGTATGTTTAGTAACTGATCACTTTATAGCCGGCTAAACGAATACAAAATCTATGAGGAGGTATTCATCGTGAAACGTACTTATCAACCAAGTAAAATTCGTCGTGCGCGCAAACACGGATTCCGTAACCGTATGTCAACTAAAAACGGTCGTCGCGTATTGGCAGCTCGTCGTCGTAAAGGACGCAAAGTTTTGGCTGCATAATCCAAACAAATTCAGCAAAGAAGTCAGTAGGAACTCGAGTCTACTGGCTTTTCTTTTTATCTTAAAGGGTGCATTGCCCACGAAATCGGTCATTTCAGATGGAATTCATGGAATGCTCATTTAAAAGGTCACATACAAAAAACTCAAAACCAGATATAAGTTACTGATTTTGAGTTTTTGTTTATTCTTTTAAGTGATAAGAGTAGCTAGCGACAACGACGTCTTCGTGCCATCTGAGAGCGTATTTTAGTTTAAGGCTCATTTGATTGTGCAGGATATTTTGCCAAGGCTTGTTAGGGATAAACTGCGGTACAAGAACTGTAACGGTGTAGTTTTTTTGCTTAGCTTCTTGGGCGATTCGTTTGACATACTTGACGCTAGGGGTGATGATATCGCGGTAGCTGGTATTGATATTCTTCAGAGTGATACTTGGGAAGTAATCGGCAAATTCCTGGAGGATTTCTTGGTCTTTTTCGGCCGTTTCTTTAGTAGAAATGTGCATGGCTAACACTTCGTCACCGATACTTTGAGCGTAGTTAATGGCTCCGACACTTACTCGAGTAACATTTCCTACTAGGACAAGGACAAGGTTGCCGTCATAAGTGCGCTTTTCAATTCCTTCGTAGAGTCGCAGCTGTTTTGCCACTTTTTGGTAATGGTTGTGAATGGACAAAAAGAGGAAGGTTAAAACTAGGATAATTGGGAAGAATGGCCAAATATCTCCCAGCCTGAAGAGGAGTAAAATGAGGACGATAGCATAACAAATGATGGCCCCAAGGATATTTGCAAAGGCAGGTTTTAAAAAGTTTGCTCCTTTTTCCTTTTTCCAATGACGAATCATCCCAGTCTGAGAAAGGGCAAAGGGAACGAAGACCCCAATAGTATAAAGAGGAATCAAGCGTTCAGTATTCCCGTTAAAAATGAGAAGAAGGATCATAGCCCCAAAAGCCAGAGTTAAGATACCGTTGGAGTAGCCAAGGCGATCCCCTTTTTCCATAAAGAGATGAGGCATGTACTTGTTTTTGGCCATATTATAGGACAGCATAGGGAAGGCTGAAAAGCCAGTATTTGCAGCTACAGCTAGAATCAAGGCAGTTGAGAACTGGAAGAGATAGTAGCTAGCATGACCAAAGAATGAATCACCAAGAATGCCCTTGGCCATTTGCGAGAGGATGGTTTCTCCGTGTTGAGGCGTGATACCCATCCAGTAGTTTAGGAAGGTAATGCCTGCAAAAAGAAATCCTAAAATCAGCGACATGATGGTCAAAGTCTGAGCAGCATTCTTTTCTTTCGGAGTTTTAAAAAATGGTACCGCATTTGAAATAGCTTCAACCCCTGTCAGAGAGGCAGAGCCACTGGTAAAGGCTCTCAATAGGAGAACGATGGAAAGGCTCGGAACGGTTTGCCCAATGGTTGAAGTCGCCTGATAGTTTAGGGAACCTGTAAATAGTTGAAAGAACCCATAAAGTAAGAGAAAGACGGTACTGAAGATAAAGAGGTAGACGGGAATCATCAGAGAGCTGGCAGATTCTTTCAATCCTCTTAAATTCAAGAGCATGAGCAGGCAGACTAGGAAAATAGAGATATGAAGATTGTAGGGATGGAGGGCAGGTATGGCTGCTGTAATAGCATCAGCTCCAGAAGCAACGGATACGGCTACTGTCAGCATATAGTCAACAAGGAGACTACCTCCTGCAATCAAGCCCAGTTCAGGGGAGAGATTTTCCCGAGTGACCATATAAGCCCCTCCACCTTGAGGATAGGCATGAATGATTTGACGATAGGAAATGGTCAAACTAGCGAGCAGTAAGAGGACAAAAATACCGATAGGGAGGCTCCACCAAATAGCGAGAGGAGAGAGACTGACTAAAACGAGAATGACTTGTTCAGGTCCATAGGCAATAGAAGACAGGGCATCACTGGATAACATTGCAAGTGCCTGCATTTTTCCTAATAAGCCCCCTTCGCCGTCTGTGAGAGACTTGAGTGGTCGACCGATAAAGGTATATTTTAATTTTCTAAACATTTTCTTTTCCTTTGTTAAAAATTTCAATAAGTGTTATTATACTGCTTTGAAAAAAGGCAGTCAAGGGAGAACGATTAATATTAGAATATTTTTACGAGCCGAGGGATGCTATTTTTGGTATAATAGAGGGAAGAAAACGAGGTTAGAAGAGATGATTTTTGATACACACACACATTTAAATGTAGAGGAATTTGCAGGACGTGAGGCCGAAGAAATCTCCTTGGCTTCTGAGATGGGTGTGACGCGGATGAACATTGTTGGTTTTGACAAGCCAACTATTGAACGTGCCCTAGAGTTGGTAGATGAGTATGAGCAACTCTACGCGACTATTGGCTGGCATCCGACGGAGGCAGGGACTTACACAGATGAGGTCGAAGCTTACTTGCTTGAAAAACTAAAACATCACAAGGTTGTTGCTTTAGGTGAGATTGGTCTGGACTACCATTGGATGACAGCACCTAAGGAAGTGCAGGAGCAGGTTTTTCGTCGTCAGATTCAGTTGTCTAAGGACTTGGATTTGCCTTTTGTGGTCCATACCCGGGATGCGCTGGAAGATACCTATGAGATTATTAAGAGCGAGGGCGTTGGTCCTCGTGGTGGGATTATGCATTCGTTTTCAGGCTCTCTTGAGTGGGCAGAAAAGTTTGTCGAGCTTGGTATGACTATTTCCTTCTCAGGAGTGGTGACCTTTAAAAAAGCTACGGATGTCCAAAAAGCTGCTAGAGAGCTTCCTTTAGACAAGATTTTGGTAGAGACGGATGCGCCCTACCTGGCTCCTGTTCCTAAACGTGGCCGTGAAAACAAAACAGCCTATACTCGCTATGTGGTGGACTTTATTGCCGACTTGCGTGGGATGACGACTGAGGAGTTAGCCGCAGTAACGACTGCAAATGCAGAGCGTATCTTTGGATTGGACAGCAAGTGATGAAAGAAAAAATTTCCCAAGTCATCGTGGTCGAAGGGCGTGATGACACGGCCAATCTCAAACGTTACTTTGACGTGGAAACCTATGAGACACGAGGTTCCGCAATAAATGACCATGATATAGAACGCATTCAGCGCCTGCATGAATTGCATGGAGTCATTGTCTTTACAGATCCAGATTTTAATGGGGAGCGGATTCGGCGTATGATTATGACGGCCGTTCCAACGGTGCAGCATGCCTTTCTCAAGCGAGATGAGGCTGTTCCCAAATCCAAGTCCAAGGGACGGTCTCTGGGAATCGAACACGCCAGCTATGAAGATCTAAAAACAGCGCTGGCTCAGGTGACAGAGCAATTTGAAAACGAGAACGAGTTTGACATCGGTCGTGGTGACTTGATTCGCCTAGGTTTCCTAGCGGGAGCAGACAGTCGTAGGCGCAGAGAGTACCTGGGTGAACAGCTCCGTATCGGTTATTCCAACGGTAAGCAACTTCTCAAGCGTTTAGAGTTGTTTGGCGTAACCTTGGCAGAAGTGGAAGAAGCTATGACAAAATATTCAGTTTAAAGGAGTAAAAAATGGAAAAAGTAATTATTACCGGTGGTAACAGTGGTATTGGCTATCAAGCTGCAAGGCAGTTAGCTGAGAAAGGGTGGTCAGTGACCCTATTTTGTAGGCGGCAAGAGGCTGCCGAGCAAGCTTGTGAGGAAATTCGTCAGCAGACAGGAAATCCACATGTAGATTATATCTTGGCTGATTTATCTGATATGAAGAGTGTCAGGAAAGCAGCGGAACAGTATATTCAAAAAGAAGACGTTCTAGACGTTCTAATTAACAATGCAGCTGACTTTGATTTATCAGTCAAAAAGCCCATCATGACTAAGGATGGATTAGAAAAACAATTTGCGACCAATGTTGTTGCGCCCTTCCTGCTTTCTTTCCTGTTGAAAGGTTTGTTGGAAAAGTCAGAGAGTGGACGGATTATTAATATTTCTTCCCAGGGGCTAGTGCTTTATCCCTTCATGAAACTTGATTTTGAAAATTTAGCTGGTCAAAAATATTACAGTCCTGCTAAGACTTATTATCAGAATAAATTAGCCTTGTTGATGCTGTCGCTTTATATGCGGAAACATTGGAAAGATATTAAAATTCAGGCAATTCGTGTGACCAATGTCAAAGTAGATATGCGCCGCTACAATCACCTCAGTACTTTTATGAAAAATTTGTATAAAATCAAGTCAAGATTTTCGATTAGTCCTGAAGAAATGGCGAAAGTCTACACAGCCTTATCTACAGAAGACGGATATGACGGTTTTTTGTATGACGAGAAATGTAGGGAAGTAAAGGCAAATAGATCTGCTTACGAAGAAGAGGAGCAAGCAAGACTTTATTCCTTACTTGAGCAATTGACTTTTTCAAACGATGAATGATAAAGATTTTAAAAAATAGAACAGATTTTACAAGTTGTTTCAATAGTGAGTGAAAATTCCGTATATGGAGTTGTTTGATGTGTTCCTAATGAAAATGGAAGAAGCCAGGATAAGTTAAGGGATGTTAAATAGTTCCTCGTATATATGACGATGTATTATAGTTGATTTATTTCTAGGGCTATTTATTTTGATAGCGTTCAAATAGAAACTTATAAGGAAAGAGTGAAATGAAAATCCGAGTTGATAGAGAGTCTGTATGTATTGGGGATGATGTACTGCCTCATGAGACGGAATTTGAGATTTCTGAAGATATGACGGTGAAAGAATTTTTTGACTTTCTAGAAAGGAAATGTTATTTGCCGTCTGTTCAAGGAAATAATGTGGCCTGGGAACTCCGTAATCGAAATGGGGAACAAGGTGTTTATTTCACCAAAACACGAGAGATTATCCATCCAGATGCGGTCTTAAAAGAGATGTTGGAAGGAATCACTGAGATTCCCTTATTTGTTTTGCTCTATCATTATACCCCGGAAGCATACTATATTAGAAAAGAGAATGAATGAGAATTGCAGATGATGTCCTGACCGAGGTTGAACTGGTCATGTATTGTTATCGTCCCTTGGTGCTTTTATGAAACATCTTTTTAAATGAAGTCTAGGTTTTCGATTGGGTATGAAAAATTGGAAACTTTATAGTTTTATCTACATCCTACTTGAACCACTAACCTTTTTCAAAGATTGTGAAAGGAAATGATATGGCAAATAGAAGTTATATTTACTTAAAAAACGGAGATGAAGCCCGTATTCTAACAGAGGGAATTTACACAATACCCTATTTTTGGCAATTGTTTTGGGATGAAGAAGATTTAAAAGCTCCTATTGCTCTCTGGGAAACAGCAGAAAAACTCGAAGAAGATGAAGAGGAAGCAGAAAAGTTTTACCAAGAGCAGAATGTAGATATCTTACTTTCTATTGAAAAATTCCAGCGGAATGCCCTCAAAAACCGATCTTTTTTAGAAGAGAATGCCCCGCAATCCGTGCAACTATATGATGACTTTGTCCGTTATATTCTTGCAAATGTCAAAGACGGGGATGTGCTCGGATTTGATCTTTTAGATGTTGTTTTTATGGACCAAGTGTCTGTTGTTTCTGATAAACTGTTAAAAAATATACGAGCTATTCGGGAAAATCAACCCAAAGATTTAGATTTTTCTGTGACAGAAAAGAACTTAATTGGTCTTGCTATGGGTTTTCCTGATTATTATGCTTCAGAATTATTACCAGAAGACAATATTCTAGATTCGGTTGCCTATCAGGATGAACTGAAGAAAATGAACCCCCAAGAAGATAAGAAAGTGCTAGATACGACTGGAGCTGATTCAAAAGGGAACAAGTCTCGTGTTCTTTTAGTGTTTTGGATTTTGTTGGCACTAGTAATTATGTGGGTTTTATATATTATTTTTAGCTAATAAATAGAAAAGAGAATAAATGAGAATTGCAGATTATAGCGTGACCAAGGCAGTGCTGGAGCGTCACGGTTTTACTTTTAAAAAGTCCTTCGGGCAAAATTTCCTGACGGATACCAATATCCTTCAAAAAATCGTGGATACAGCTGAAATTGATGATCAGGTTAACGTTATCGAAATCGGGCCAGGGATTGGTGCCTTGACAGAATTTTTGGCTGAGCGTGCAGCTCAAGTCATGGCATTTGAGATCGACCACCGTTTGGTGCCAATTTTAGCAGATACTTTACATGATTTTGACAATGTAACAGTAGTCAACGAGGACATTCTCAAAGTTGACTTGGCGCAGCATATCAAGAATTTCAAAAATCCTGAATTGCCGATTAAGGTAGTTGCCAATTTGCCCTACTATATCACAACGCCTATTCTCATGCATTTAATCGAGAGTGGCATTCCTTTTAGTGAGTTTGTCGTCATGATGCAAAAAGAAGTGGCGGATCGCATCTCAGCACAGCCCAATACCAAAGCTTACGGTAGTTTGTCGATTGCTGTTCAATATTACATGACAGCCAAGGTTGCCTTCATCGTGCCTCGTACGGTCTTTGTGCCAGCCCCAAATGTGGACTCAGCCATTTTAAAAATGGTGCGCCGTCCAGAGCCTGCTGTAGCAGTAAAAGATGAGAACTTTTTCTTTAAGGTTTCCAAGGCTAGCTTCACTCATCGTCGCAAGACCTTATGGAATAACTTAACAGGCTACTTTGGGAAAACTGATGAAGTCAAGGATAAGCTGACCAAGGCTTTGGACCAGGCAGGCTTATCTCCATCTGTGCGTGGGGAAGCTCTCAGCTTAGCAGAATTTGCTAGCCTTTCAGATGCACTTAAAGGACAAGGACTCTAAGATGCAGGGACAAATAATCAAAGCCTTGGCGGGCTTCTACTATGTAGAGAGTGAAGGCCAGGTCTATCAGACACGCGCTCGTGGGAATTTCCGTAAAAAAGGCCACACGCCATACGTCGGAGACTGGGTAGATTTTTCTGCGGAGGAAAATTCAGAAGGTTATATCCTCAAAATTTACGAACGGAAAAACAGTCTGGTCCGTCCACCTATTGTCAATATTGACCAAGCCGTTGTTATTATGTCCGTTAAAGAACCTGATTTTAATAGCAATTTATTGGATCGGTTCCTAGTTCTTTTAGAGCATAAGGGCATCCATCCTATCGTCTATATTTCTAAAATGGACTTGCTGGAAGATAGAGGAGAACTGGATTTTTACCAGCAGACTTACGGTGCCATTGGCTATGACTTTGTGACCAGTAAGGAAGAACTCCTGCCCTTGTTAACAGGCAAGACTACAGTCTTTATGGGGCAGACAGGCGTTGGAAAATCAACTCTTCTCAATAAAATCGCACCGGACCTCAATCTTGAAACAGGAGAAATTTCAGACAGTCTAGGTCGTGGTCGCCATACCACTCGGGCTGTTAGTTTTTACAACCTCAATGGTGGAAAGATAGCTGACACACCCGGATTTTCATCGTTGGACTATGAAGTATCAACAGCAGAAGACCTCAATCAGGCTTTTCCAGAGATTGCCAGTGTCAGTCGAGATTGTAAGTTCCGTACTTGTACCCATACCCATGAACCGTCCTGTGCGGTTAAGCCAGCTGTCGAAGAGGGAGTTGTTGCAACCTTCCGTTTTGACAACTACCTGCAATTCCTCAGCGAGATTGAAAATCGCAGAGAAACCTATAAAAAAGTCAGCAAAAAAATCCCAAAATAAGGAGAAACCTATGTCTCAATACAAGATTGCTCCGTCAATTCTGGCAGCAGATTATGCCAACTTTGAACGTGAAATCAAACGCCTAGAAGCAACTGGCGCAGAGTATGCCCATATCGATATCATGGATGGTCACTTTGTGCCACAAATTAGTTTTGGTGCAGGGGTGGTTGAAGCTCTTCGTCCTCATAGCAAGATGGTCTTTGACTGTCACTTGATGGTAGCAAATCCAGAACACCACTTAGAAGACTTTGCGCGTGCGGGAGCGGATATCATCAGCATCCATGTGGAAGCAACACCTCATATCCATGGCGCCCTCCAAAAAATTCGCTCTCTTGGTGTCAAACCTTCGGTTGTCATCAATCCTGGGACACCTGTGGAGGCGATCAAGCACATCCTTCATCTAGTTGACCAAGTCTTGGTCATGACAGTTAACCCTGGCTTCGGTGGGCAAGCCTTTCTACCTGAAACCATGGACAAGGTTCGTGAGTTGGTTGCCCTTCGTGAGGAAAAAGGTTTGAGCTTTGAGATTGAAGTCGATGGCGGTATTGATGACCAGACTATTGCTCAAGCCAAAGAAGCTGGTGCGACCGTTTTTGTAGCAGGATCCTATGTCTTTAAGGGAGATGTCAATGAACGAGTGCAAACTCTCAGAAAACAACTGGACTAGGGTTGCCGTTTTTGCAGGCGGAGATCGCGGTTATTATCGGACGGATTTTGATTGCTTTGTCGGTGTGGATCGAGGCTCACTCTGGGTCTTGGAAGAAGATCTGCCTCTGGCTCTAGCGGTTGGGGATTTTGATTCAGTGATTGCAGACGAACGTCAGTTGATTCAAAAACGTGCCCAACATTTTGTTCAGGCACAGCCGGAAAAAGATGACACGGATTTGGAATTGGCTCTCTTAACCATCTTTGAGCAAAATCCCCAGGCTCAGGTGACTATTTTTGGTGCGCTTGGTGGTCGTATTGATCATATGCTGGCCAATGTCTTTCTGCCTAGCAATCCCAAGTTGGCACCCTATATGCGCCGGATAGCGATTGAGGATGGGCAAAATGTGATTAGCTATTGTCCAGAAGGGACCAGTAAACTAGAACCTCGTTCAGACTATGACTACCTAGCCTTTATGCCAGTTCGGGATAGCCAGCTGACCATTCTTGGTGCCAAGTACGAATTGACAGAGGAGAATTTTTTCTTTAAAAAAGTGTACGCTTCTAACGAATATATAGATAGGGAAGTTTCGGTAACTTGCCCAGATGGTTATGTCGTCGTGCTACATAGCAAGGACAGGAGGTAGGATGGAGACTGTATTATTACTATTATTAATTGTCAACCTAGCTGGACTCTTTCTGATTTGGCAAAGGCAGGATAAGCAAGACAAGTACCTAGCCAGGAGTTTGGAGGATCAAGCAGACAATCTTTCAGACCAACTGGATTATCGCTTTGAACAAGCTAGGCAAGCCAGTCAGCTGGATCAAAAAGACTTGGAAGTGGCTGTCAGCGACCGTTTGCAAGAAGTGCGAATGGAGTTGCACCAAGGTCTGACTCAGGTTCGGCAGGAGATGAATGAGAACCTCCTCCAAACCAGAGATAAGACTGACCAACGCCTCCAAGCCTTGCAGGAATCAAATGACCAACGCTTAGAACAAATGCGCCAAACGGTCGAGGAAAAACTGGAAAAGACCTTGCAGACGCGCTTGCAGGCCTCTTTTGAGACAGTTTCCAAGCAACTAGAATCTGTCAATCGTGGCCTAGGTGAAATGCAGACTGTTGCGCGAGATGTCGGTACGCTTAATAAGGTCTTATCTGGAACCAAGACGCGAGGGATTCTAGGTGAATTGCAACTGGGGCAAATCATCGAAGACATCATGACACCAGCCCAGTACGAACGAGAATACGCAACGGTTGAAAACTCTAGCGAGCGAGTAGAGTACGCCATCAAGTTACCTGGCCAAGGCGACCAGGAATATGTCTATTTGCCGATTGACTCCAAGTTTCCACTGGCGGATTATTACCGCCTAGAAGAAGCCTATGAAGCAGGTGACAAGGACGAAATCGAACGTTGTCGCAAGTCACTCCTAGCTAGCGTCAAGCGCTTTGCCAAGGATATCAAGAGCAAGTATCTGGCGCCACCTCGGACGACCAATTTTGGAGTCTTGTTTGTTCCGACAGAAGGTCTTTATTCAGAAATCGTTCGAAATCCGGTCTTCTTTGATGATTTGAGACGGGAGGAGCAGATTATCGTTGCAGGACCAAGTACCCTATCAGCCCTGCTTAACTCTCTATCAGTTGGCTTCAAGACTCTCAATATCCAAAAGAGTGCCGACCATATCAGTAAGACCCTTGCTAGCGTCAAGACTGAGTTTGGCAAGTTCGGGGGGATTTTGGTTAAGGCACAAAAACATCTTCAACATGCCTCTGGCAATATTGATGAATTATTAAACCGTCGCACCACAGCTATTGAGCGGACGCTCCGTCACATTGAGTTATCAGAAGGTGAGCCTGCGCTTGATCTACTCCATTTCCAAGAAAATGAGGAAGAATATGAAGATTAGTCACATGAAAAAAGATGAGCTGTTTGAAGGTTTTTACCTGATCAAATCAGCTGACCTGAGACAGACACGAGCTGGGAAAAACTACCTAGCCTTTACCTTCCAAGACGATAGTGGCGAGATTGAAGGAAAACTCTGGGATGCTCAGCCTCATAACGTTGAGGCCTTTACTGCAGGGAAAGTGGTCCACATGCAAGGGCGCAGAGAAGTGTACAATAATACTCCTCAAGTCAATCAAATCACGCTTCGTTTACCTCAGCCTGGGGAACCCAATGATCCAGCTGACTTCAAGGTCAAGTCACCAGTCGATGTTAAGGAAATCCGTGACTATATGTCGCAAATGATTTTCAAAATAGAAAATCCTGTTTGGCAACGAATTGTCCGAAATCTCTACACCAAGTATGATAAGGAATTCTACTCCTATCCAGCTGCCAAGACCAACCACCATGCCTTTGAAACGGGTTTGGCCTATCATACAGCAACCATGGTGCGTTTGGCAGATGCCATTAGCGAGATCTATCCTCAGCTCAACAAGAGCCTCCTCTATGCGGGAATTATGTTGCATGACTTGGCCAAGGTTATTGAGTTGACGGGACCAGACCAGACGGAGTACACAGTTCGAGGCAATCTCCTTGGGCATATCGCTCTCATCGATAGTGAAATTACCAAGACAGTCATGGAACTAGGTATCGATGATACTAGAGAAGAAGTGGTGCTACTGCGCCATGTCATCCTTAGTCACCATGGCTTACTGGAGTATGGAAGTCCAGTCCGTCCACGCATTATGGAGGCAGAGATTATCCATATGATTGACAATCTAGATGCCAACATGATGATGATGTCAACAGCTCTAGCTTTGGTGGACAAAGGAGAGATGACCAATAAAATCTTCGCTATGGACAATCGTTCCTTCTATAAACCAGATTTAGATTAATAATTTAAGAAAAACGAGCATTTTTTTACGCAATAATGTTCGTTTTTTTATGTGAATGTGGTATAATGGATAAAATATCAAAATTAAATGGAATGGTAAATAAAAATGAAATTAAGAAGAAGTGATCGGATGGTTGTCATTTCCAACTATTTGATTAATAATCCATACAAACTAACAAGTCTCAACACCTTTGCAGAAAAGTACGAATCTGCTAAATCATCGATTTCAGAGGATATCGTGATTATCAAGCGTGCCTTTGAGGAAATTGAAATCGGCCATATTCAGACTGTGACTGGAGCAGGTGGTGGCGTTATCTTTACACCATCAATTTCGAGTCATGAAGCCAAAGAAATGATCGCAGACTTGCGTGACAAACTTTCAGAAAGCGACCGTATCTTGCCAGGTGGCTATATCTACTTGTCAGATTTGCTTAGCACACCTGCTATTTTGAAAAATATTGGGCGCATCATTGCCAAGAGCTTTATGGACCAAAAAATCGATGCCGTTATGACAGTAGCAACAAAAGGTGTGCCACTCGCAAATGCAGTTGCCAATGTCCTCAATGTTCCATTTGTCATTGTGCGCCGTGACTTGAAAATTACCGAAGGTTCAACGGTCAGCGTCAACTATGTTTCAGGTTCCAGCGGTGACCGTATTGAGAAAATGTTCCTTTCAAAACGCAGTCTCAAGGCAGGCAGTCGTGTCTTGATTGTGGATGACTTCTTGAAAGGTGGCGGAACGGTCAACGGGATGATTAGTCTCTTGCGTGAGTTTGACTCTGAACTAGCTGGTGTCGCAGTCTTTGCAGACAATGCCCAAGAAGAACGTGAAAAGCAGTTTGATTACAAGTCACTCTTGAAAGTAACCAATATTGATGTTAAGAACCAATCCATCGATGTTGAGATTGGAAATATCTTTGACGAAGACAAATAAGAGATAGAACTAAAGGTTGGAACGATTGTCCCAGCCTTTCTTTGCAAACAGAATAGAAGGATGCTTATGAAAACACCATTTATCAGCCGTGAAGATTTAGAAACGATTGTTGCAGAGTTCCCGACTCCCTTCCACTTGTATGATGAGAAGGGGATTCGTGAAAAAGCAAGAGCAGTCAACCAGGCCTTTTCCTGGAACAAGGGCTTTAAGGAATATTTTGCAGTCAAGGCCACTCCAACCCCAGCCATCTTGAAAATCCTCCAAGAGGAAGGTTGCGGTGTGGACTGTTCTAGTTACGTGGAGCTTTTGATGAGCCATAAACTGGATTTCCCCGGTTCTGAGATCATGTTCTCATCAAACAACACGCCAGACCAAGAGTACGCTTATGCGCGTGAATTGGGCGCAACCATTAACTTGGATGCCTTTGAAGATATTGAACATTTAGAGCGTGCAGCAGGCATTCCAGAAACCATCTCCTGTCGTTACAATCCAGGCGGAGTCTTTGAGTTAGGAACAGACATCATGGACAATCCTGGGGAGGCCAAGTTTGGTATGACCAAGGATCAACTCTTTGAATCCTTTGCTGTTTTGAAGGAAAAAGGAGTCAAGATTTTTGGAATTCATTCTTTCCTAGCATCTAATACCGTGACCCATCTTTACTATCCAGAGTTGGCCCGTCAGCTCTTTGAATTAGCTGTGGAAATCAAAGAAAAATTGGGTATTTCACTGGACTTTATTAACCTTTCTGGAGGAATCGGAGTCAACTATCGCCCGGACCAGGAGCCAAATGATATTGCGATGATTGGTGAGGGTGTGCGTAAGGTTTATGAAGAAGTCCTTACGCCAGCAGGTCTTGGTCAGGTTAAGATTTTCACCGAATTGGGTCGCTTTATGTTAGCCCCTCACGGAGCTTTGGTCACAAGAGTCACTCATAAGAAAAAAACTTATCGTACCTATCTAGGCGTGGATGCATCAGCAGTCAACCTCATGCGCCCAGCCATGTATGGTGCCTACCACCATATCACCAATCTGACTCATCCAGACGGACCAGTTGAGGTCGTAGATGTGGTCGGTTCACTCTGTGAGAACAATGATAAATTTGCCATCAATCGTGAACTACCTCATACAGAAATAGGGGATTTGCTAGTGATTCATGATACAGGTGCACATGGATTCTCCATGGGTTACCAGTACAATGCCAAACTGCGTTCTGCAGAAATCCTCTATACCCAAGAAGGGAAAGCTCGCCAAATCCGCCGTGCAGAGCGCCCTGAGGACTATTTCGCAACCTTGTATGGTTTTGATTTTGAATCGGATCATTAAAAGAAATTGAAAATGAAAGTGAAAAACAGATTGCTTTCTAAAAAATAGACAAAAAAACCTTGTTTTTCATCTTACTCGTGATATAATTAAACTATAAAACGGTTTCAAGGAAGGTGACGATATGTCTGAAGAAACAATTGACTATGGACAAGTGACAGGAATGGTGCATTCGACAGAGAGTTTTGGGGCGGTAGATGGTCCTGGAATTCGTTTTATTGTCTTTTTGCAGGGTTGTCACATGCGTTGCCAGTACTGCCATAACCCGGATACATGGGCTATGGAGACCAATAAATCACGCGAACGGACAGTAGATGATGTCTTGACAGAAGCTCTTCGCTACCGTGGGTTCTGGGGAGACAAGGGAGGAATCACTGTCAGTGGTGGAGAGGCCCTCTTACAGATTGATTTCTTGATTGCCCTCTTTACCAAGGCCAAGGAAAAAGGAATCCACTGTACCTTGGACACCTGTGCCCTTCCATTCCGTAACAAGCCACGTTATCTCGAAAAGTTTAATAAACTCATGGCGGTGACAGATTTGGTTCTCTTGGATATCAAAGAAATCAACGAAGAGCAACACAAGATTGTAACCAGCCAGACCAATAAAAACATCTTGGCCTGTGCCCGGTACCTATCAGATATTGGGAAGCCTGTTTGGATTCGTCACGTGCTGGTTCCAGGATTAACAGACAGAGATGACGACTTGATCGAACTCGGTAAATTCGTCAAAACCCTCAAAAACGTTGACAAATTTGAAATCCTACCTTATCATACGATGGGTGAGTTCAAGTGGCGTGAACTTGGGATTCCTTATTCGCTTGAAGGGGTCAAACCTCCAACAGCAGACCGTGTCAAGAATGCCAAAAAACTCATGGACACAGAAAGCTATCAAGACTATATGAAACGTGTACATGGATAAAAAAGAAGCCTGATGGAAACATCAGGCTTCTGTGATGCAAAAAAGGCCTAGTCTTTCAACTAAGCCGTTACTTTATTTTCTAGAATGTTGTTTACCAGCATTGCGTTTTTTATGTTTCTTAGTAGTCGTAATTGCAGTTGCTTGGTTAGGAGTGATATCTTTTCGCCCGCCTGTAGTTGATGCTGAACTTGCTTTTGGTGGATTTTTGGCAAATTCTTCACGTACTTTTTGACGAAGTTTTGGACGAACAACATAGTTAACGATGAACTGTTGGAGAATCATCATGAAACCACCGACAACCCAGTAAAGTGTCACACTGGCTGGTGCGAAGAGGGAGAAGACGACAATCGTGAGTGGGCTCATGTAAATCATTTTCTTGAGTTGATCTCTTTGCATCTCGTCTTCTACTCCGTGAAGTGAAAGGAGTGATTGGAGATAGTAGAGGATACCAGCGAAGGCGACAAGGATTATACTTGGGGAACCGAGATTGATACCCAAGAAGGTAGAGCTAGATACTCCATCAGTATACTGGGCTGCAAAGTAGATAGCAGAAAAGAAAGGCATCTGAATGAGGAGAGGGAAGCATCCTACACCACCGAACATGCTGATGCCGTTTTCTTTTTGTGCAGCAAAGAGAGCCTGTTGTGCTTCTAGTTTTTCTTCCTGAGTTGTTGCCTCTTTAAGGCGTGTTTGATGTGGTTCGAGCACATGTTTGAGAGCATTCATCTTTTCAGAGTGAAGCGTTGCCTTCCATGATTGGTAGATACCAAGTGGCAAAATAATCAAACGTACGATAATGGTTACGATAATGATAGCCACACCAAAGCCTAGACCTTTATCAGTAGCGAAGTATTTGATAGCCTCTGCCATAGGCGATCCGATAGTGTTCCAGATAAAACCAGTAGGTTGTCCTGTTGCTTTGTCTACTTGGACACAGCCTGTCAAGACGAGTAGCATAGCCACTCCCATAGCAGAGAGGGCAAAACGTTTAATAGATTTCAATGTTTTCATTCCTTCTTTAAAAATTATACCTTTCTATTCTACTGTTTTTTTGTAAAATATACAATAGTTCTAGAGACCTAATTTGCGACTTTGAAGTCTGGATAGGATGAAAAGTTGCTCATTTGTACATCTAGATAGGTAACTTTTGAAAAGGGTGTCGGACCTTTTCGGATTTCTTGGATAAATTTTGCCATGGTGGCAGAAGAGTCTGCCTGAGCGAGAATTTCCACTGTGCCATCGTCATTATTCCAGACACGACCAGTGATGCCACCAATTTCAAGCGCTAAAGTATAAACGCCCCAGCGAAAACCAACACCCTGCACCCTGCCTTGGGCAATCATTCTAACCTTTTGCATACCAAACCCCTTTGATTGTGTTATAATACTTCTATGACTATTATAACCTCAAAAGCCAATTCTGTGGTAAAAAATGCCAAGAAATTGCATCAAAAAAAATATCGAAAGTCTACCTATTTGATTGAAGGCTGGCACTTGTTTGAAGAAGCTGTTCAAGCAAGAGTGACGATTGAGAAGATTTTTGCCTTAGAAAGTTACCGAGATCAGCTAGCCACTTTTCCTCAAACTGTCTGGGTCTCTGAAGACGTTTTGCTAGATTTAGCAGATACGCAAACTCCTCAAGGGATTGTTGCAGTGATTCAAAAAGAGGAAGTAGGACTGCCTGATTTCCGTCAGGGTAAGTTTCTATTTTTAGAGGATGTCCAAGATCCTGGTAATGTTGGCACCATGATTCGAACTGCGGATGCGGCAGGTTTTACAGGGGTTATTGTTTCAGATAAGTCAGCAGATATCTACAGTCTCAAGACCCTGCGTTCCATGCAAGGAAGTCATTTTCATTTGCCTATCTATCGTATGCCCGTTGCCACTTTTGTAGAAGAGGCAAAGAAGAGCAACTTGCCCATTCTGGCAACGACCTTATCGAGAGATTCTAAGGATTATCGTGAGCTTTCTCCCTTAGAAAACGTTGTTTTAGTTATGGGAAATGAAGGACAGGGGATTAGTCCTATCATGGCTGAAAGTGCCAATCAGCTGATCCATATTGGTATGAAAGGTCGAGCAGAAAGTCTCAACGTGGCAGTTGCAGCAGGTATATTGATGTTTTATTTTAGCTAATTTATAAAATCTTTGTTATAATCAAGACATATTTATAGAAAAAGGAGAATCAGAATGAATCAAACAATTATTCAAGAACGTTCAGGTCTCAATCAATTTTACGCCAAGGTTTATGCCTTTGTAGGACTTGGGATTGGTCTATCGGCTCTCGTGTCAGCTTTGATGTTGACAGTCTTTCAGTCCCAATTGGTCTACTTTTTAATGCATGGCCGTCTCTGGCTGATGATTGCAACTTTTGCAGAACTTGCTCTAGTCTTTGTTGCAAGTAGCATGGCTGCGAAGAACAGCCCAGTAGCTTTCCCAGTATTTTTAGTTTATTCTGTTTTAAATGGATTTACGCTCAGTTTTGTCGTAGCCTTCTATACACCTGGGACCGTCTTATCAGCCTTTATATCCAGTGCCCTTCTCTTTTTTGTCATGGCGGTGATCGGAATTTTCACTAAGAAAGATTTGAGTGGAATGGGACGAGCTTTGATGGCGGCGCTTGTTGGTCTCATCATTGCTATGGTTGTGAATCTATTTTTAGCCAATAGTTTCTTTGACTACATGATTAGTATTGCCATGGTCTTGGTTTTCTCAGGTTTGATTGCTTGGGACAACCAAAAGATTCGCTATGTTTATGAGCAGTCACGAGGACAAGTAGCGACAGGTTGGATCATCTCAATGGCACTCAGCATCTACCTAGACTTTATCAACCTCTTCCTTAGCATCTTACGAATCTTTGGTCGAAACGATTAATGAATGACAGAGTCAGTGTTCCAAAGAGCTCTGACTTTTTCTTATTTACTCTTTTCTTTTCTTGGAAATAGGTGTATAATGCTTTTAACTAATTTTTGAGGAGCCGTTTATGAAGAAAAGTTTTATCCATCAGCAAGAAGAGATTTCCTTTGTCAAAAACACCTTTACCCAGTATTTGAAAGATAAGTTAGAAGTTGTTGAAGTTCAAGGCCCTATCTTGAGCAAGGTTGGTGATGGGATGCAGGATAACCTGTCCGGTGTCGAACATCCAGTATCCGTAAAGGTCTTGCAGATTCCAGATGAAACTTATGAAGTCGTTCACTCACTAGCCAAATGGAAGCGCCACACCTTAGCTCGTTTTGGTTTTGGAGAAGGTGAAGGTCTATTTGTTCATATGAAGGCCCTTCGTCCAGACGAAGATTCGCTTGATGCGACTCACTCTGTATATGTAGACCAGTGGGACTGGGAAAAAGTGATTCCAAATGGTCAACGTAATATCGCTTATCTCAAAGAAACCGTCGAGAAGATTTACAAGGCTATTCGTCTGACAGAGCTAGCCGTAGAAGCACGCTACGATATTGAATCCATCTTGCCAAAACAAATTACCTTTATCCATACAGAAGAGTTGGTGGAACGCTATCCAGACCTAACACCGAAAGAGCGTGAAAATGCGATCTGTAAAGAGTTCGGTGCTGTCTTCTTGATTGGTATTGGTGGCGAGTTGCCTGATGGCAAACCTCATGACGGCCGCGCACCTGACTACGATGACTGGACAACAGAGTCTGAGAATGGCTACAAGGGGCTAAATGGAGATATTCTGGTTTGGAATGAATCTCTTGGTTGCGCCTTTGAACTTTCTTCAATGGGGATTCGGGTAGATGAAGATACACTTCGTCGCCAAGTTGCCCTTACAGGGGATGAAGATCGTCTGGAGTTGGAATGGCATAAAGCCTTGCTTAACGGCCTTTTCCCACTGACAATCGGTGGAGGTATCGGACAGTCTCGGATGGCCATGTTCCTTCTTCGTAAGAAACACATTGGAGAAGTTCAGACTAGTGTTTGGCCTCAAGAAGTCCGCGATACTTACGAAAATATCTTGTAGAGAATCGAACCGCAAGGTTCGGTTTTCTTTCTCTTTTTGCCTATAATTTGGTATAATAAACGGTATGAAAATCGTATCAGGAATCTACGGAGGGCGTCCTCTAAAGACGCTAGAAGGAAAGACGACGAGGCCGACATCGGATAAGGTGCGTGGAGCTATCTTTAACATGATAGGTCCCTATTTTGATGGTGGTCGTGTCTTGGATCTCTATGCTGGCAGTGGCGGCTTATCTATTGAGGCAGTCTCGCGTGGGATGTCCCATGCTGTCCTAGTGGAACGGGATAGAAGAGCCCAAGCTATCATCGCTGCAAATATCCAGATGACCAAGGAAGTTGGAAAATTTCAATTCCTCAAGATGGATGCGGAACGAGCTCTGGAGCAGGTATTTGGACCCTTCGATCTCATTTTTTTAGACCCTCCCTATGCCAAGGAACAAATCGTTGCAGATATCGAAAAAATGGCAGAAAGAAATCTCTTCTCCGAAGAAGTCATGGTCGTCTGCGAAACCGATAAGTCTGTAGAACTTCCAGAAGAAATCGCCTGCTTAGGCATCTGGAAGGAAAAAATATATGGGATTAGTAAGGTGACAGTCTATGTCAGATAGAATTGGATTATTTACAGGATCATTTGATCCGATGACAAATGGACATCTGGATATCATTGAACGTGCCAGCAAACTCTTTGATAAGCTCTATGTCGGGGTGTTCTACAATCCCCACAAACAAGGTTTTCTCCTTGTTGAAAGCCGCAAACGAGCAGTCGAAAAAGCAGTGGCGCATTTAGATAATGTAGAGGTGCTGGCTTCTCATGACCAACTAGTCGTCGATGTTGCAAGAAGATTGGGTGCTAAGACCCTTGTTCGTGGCTTGCGGAATGCCACAGACTTGCAATATGAGTCTAGTTTTGATTATTACAATCATCAACTGGCTCCAGAAATCGAAACCATTTACCTACATAGTCGCTCAGAGCATCTTTATATTAGCTCTTCAGCTGTGAGAGAACTTCTGAAGTTTGGTCAGGAGATTCAGCAATATGTCCCAAACAGTGTTGTGGAGGAATTAGAACATGAAGAAGAAAACTAGATGGCCCTTATATGTCATCCTAGCACTAGTATTGACTTTTTTAGCCTTTGTAGTACCTTTACCTTACTACATAGAAGTTCCAGGTGGAGCGGAAGATATTCGCCAAGTTTTAAAAGTCAATGAAACAGAAGATACAGAAGCAGGAGCTTACCAGTTTGTGACAGTTGGTATTCGGCATGCAACTCTGTCGCATCTTGTCTATGCTTGGTTAACACCTTTCACGGATATTAGAAGTGCCAAGGAGACTACGGGTGGCTCTACTGATGCGGAGTTTATGCGGATCAATCAGTTCTACATGCAAACATCCCAAAACATGGCCAAGTATCAAGGACTGAAGACGGCTGGAAAGGATATCGAACTCAAGTATCTGGGAGTCTATGTCTTGACCGTGACGGACAATTCAACTTTTAAGGGCATTCTGAACATTGCAGATACCGTGACGGCTGTTAATGACAAAACGTTTGACAGTTCCAAAGATTTGGTCGACTATGTCAATTCTCAACAATTAGGGGATACGGTCAAGGTAACTTATGAAGAAGACGGAAAAGTCAAGTCTGCAGAAGGTAAAATTATCACTCTCGAAAATGGGAAAAACGGGATTGGGATTGGTTTGATTGACCGTACGGAAGTGACCAGTGACGTTCCAATTCGCTTTTCAACAGCTGGTATTGGCGGGCCAAGTGCCGGTCTCATGTTTAGCTTAGCTATCTACACCCAGATAGCAGATCCAGGACTTCGTAATGGTCGCATCGTTGCGGGAACGGGAACCATTGATCGCGATGGAAATGTTGGCGATATCGGTGGAATTGACAAAAAGGTAGTTGCAGCCTCTCGTCAGGGAGCGAGCGTCTTTTTTGCTCCTGACAATCCAGTCACTGAGGAAGCAAAAAAAGCAGATCCCAATGCGAAAAGCAACTATGAAACAGCTTTAGAAGCTGCTAAAACGATCAAAACAGAGATGAAAATCGTTCCTGTTAAGACCCTGCAGGATGCGATTGATTACCTTAAAAACAATCCCTAATTTGTAGAAAAATCGAAAACTAGCGCGCAAGCGGATAAGATGGTATAATAGTCAAATGGTTCAATTATTATTCACTCTAAGTAGTCATATACTCTTTATTTATTTGAGTTTTTACCTTTTGAAGGATCTTGTGAGATGGGAAAAGGTTTTAAAAGTGACCGCTACTAACACAAAAAAAGTTCGTCTGTTGGTCGGCTTCTGTAGTATTGTAATGGGCTACATCTTGAGTTCATTCTTTATCAGTTTGTACCAACTGTGGCAAGAAGCACTTAGAGGACTATTATAAAATCAAAAGTAAAGGAAACAACTATGGAAAAAATTGTGGTTCAAGGCGGAGATAATCGTCTGGTCGGAAGTGTGACGATTGAGGGAGCAAAGAATGCAGTCTTGCCCTTGTTGGCAGCGACTATTCTAGCAAGCAAGGGTAAGACAGTCTTGCAGAACGTCCCAATCTTGTCAGATGTTTTCACCATGAATCAAGTAGTTCGTGGTCTGAATGCCAAGGTGGACTTTGATGAGGAAGCTCATATTGTCGAGGTCGATGCGACTGGTGATATCACGGAGGAAGCTCCTTATAAATATGTCAGCAAGATGCGAGCATCCATCGTTGTCTTGGGACCAATCCTTGCTCGTGTAGGCCATGCCAAAGTTTCTATGCCAGGGGGGTGCACCATCGGGAGTCGTCCGATCGACCTCCACCTCAAAGGTTTGGAAGCTATGGGGGCAAAAATCACTCAGGCAGCTGGTTACATCGAAGCCAAGGCAGACCACTTGCATGGCGCTCATATCTACATGGACTTCCCTAGTGTCGGCGCAACACAAAACCTCATGATGGCAGCAACTCTAGCTGATGGTGTAACGGTCATTGAAAATGCTGCGCGTGAGCCAGAAATTGTTGATCTCGCTATCTTCCTTAATGAAATGGGAGCCAAGGTCAAGGGAGCTGGCACAGAAACAATCACCGTGATTGGTGTTGAGGAACTCCATGGTACGACCCACAATGTGGTACAGGACCGTATCGAAGCCGGAACCTTTATGGTGGCTGCAGCTATGACAGGTGGGGATGTTCTCGTTCGTGATGCAGTATGGGAGCATAATCGCCCCTTGATTTCAAAACTACTTGAGATGGGTGTTGAAGTGACAGAGGAATCAGAAGGTATTCGTGTTCGTTCTCAACTTGAAAATCTCAAGGCTGTTCATGTAAAAACCTTACCACATCCAGGATTCCCAACAGATATGCAGGCACAATTTACAGCTCTGATGACAGTTGCAAAAGGGGAATCAACCATGGTGGAAACGGTGTTTGAGAATCGCTTCCAACACTTGGAGGAAATGCGCCGTATGGGCTTGCATTCAGAGATTATCCGTGACACAGCTCGTATTGTAGGGGGGCAGGCTTTACAGGGGGCAGAAGTTTTATCAACGGACCTTCGCGCTAGTGCTGCTTTGATTTTGACAGGTTTGGTGGCGCAAGGAGAAACAGTTGTCGGTAAACTAGTCCACCTTGATAGAGGTTATTACCGCTTCCATGAGAAGTTAGCTCAGTTAGGAGCGAAGATTCAGCGAATTGAGGCAAATGATGAAGAATAAAAACTTACGCTATGTACTCCGTCGCCTACTGTTGATTTTTATCGTACTCTTGCTAGGTTTCCTTGCTTTAGGAATCGGCTTGATGATTGGCTATGGCATCCTAGGAAAGGGACAGGATCCATGGGCAATATTGTCTCCGGCAAAGTGGCAGGAATTGATTAGCAAATTTACAGGAAATTAGACTGGGAGACCAGTCTTTTTCTAAAGAAATAAGGAGAAAAATGGACAAAAAAACAAGACAGACTTTGATAGGGTTACTTCTATTCTTACTCTTGGCTGCTGGAAGCTATTATATCAAGCAGATGCAGTCGGCATCAAATAGCCCTCGAACTAAGGTTAGTCAGAAAAAACAGGCTTCAGAAGCTCCCAGTCAGGAGCTGGCTGAAAGTGTCTTAACTGAGTCGATAAAGAACCAAATCAAGGGGGATCTCGAGTGGAATGAAGCAGGGGCTTTTGTTGTCAATGGCAATAAAACCAATCTAGATGCCAAGGTTTCAAGCAAACCCTATGCGGATAATAAAACAAAGACAGTTGGAAAAGAAACAGTCCCAACTGTTGCCAATGCCATCTTATCCAAAGCGACTCGGCAGTATAAGAATCGTGAAGAAACAGGAAATGGATCCACCTCTTGGACGCCACCAGGATGGCATCAGGTTAAGAATCTAAAGGGAGCCTACACACATGCAGTCGATAGAGGACACCTGCTGGGCTATGCCTTGATAGGTGGTTTGGATGGTTTTGATGCCTCTACCAGCAATCCTAAGAATATTGCAGTCCAGACAGCTTGGGCTAACCAAGCGCAGGCTGAAGATTCGACAGGTCAGAACTACTATGAGAGTTTGGTCAGAAAAGCCTTGGACCAAAATAAGAGGGTCCGTTACCGCGTGACACTCCACTATGCGACAAATGAGGATCTAGTTCCATCCGCTTCACAAATCGAAGCCAAATCTTCAGATGGCGAATTGGAATTCAATGTCCTAATCCCCAATGTTCAAAAGGGAATCCAGCTTGATTACCGAACAGGGCAAGTAACAGTGACAGATTAGAAACAATAGATACAATAAAAATAGCTCCTTTGTCTTCTAGAGGCAGGGGAGTTGTTGTTTAAATGAAAAATAATGTGAATCCTGAAGAATTTTATGATATAATGAAACACAAGATACTATTTTAGGAGAAGGACTATGGAAGACCCGAGCAGTCAGAATTTGTTGCTACAGTTTGTATTATTATTTATCTTGACCTTGTTAAATGCTTTTTTCTCAGCCACTGAGATGGCAATGGTGTCACTAAACCGTTCCCGAGTAGAACAAAAGGCAGAAGAGGGAGACAAACGTTACATTCGTTTGTTAAAGGTACTTGAAAATCCTAACCACTTTTTATCAACAATTCAAGTCGGTATCACCTTGATCACGATCTTGTCAGGGGCCAGTTTAGCGGAGACTCTAGGACGCGAAATTGCCTCTTGGATAGGAAACAGTGAAACAGCTTCCACTATTGCAAGTTTTCTATCTTTGGCATTCTTGACCTACATCTCTATTGTTTTTGGTGAACTATATCCTAAACGGATTGCCCTCAATCTGAAAGATGCTTTGGCAATTCGAACAGCACCAATTATTATTGGTCTTGGAAAGATTGTCAGTCCCTTTGTCTGGCTGTTATCTGCTTCAACCAATTTGTTAAGTCGTTTAACACCAATGACCTTTGATGATGCGGATGAAAAGATGACACGTGATGAAATAGAGTACATGCTCACCAATAGTGAAGAAACACTGGATGCAGATGAGATTGAAATGCTACAGGGAGTCTTTTCTTTAGATGAACTAATGGCTCGTGAGCTAATGGTGCCCCGAACAGATGCCTTTATGGTAGATATTCAGGATGACAGTCAAACGATTATCGAGAGTATTTTAAAGCAAAATTTCTCACGTATCCCTGTTTATGATGGGGATAAGGACAATGTGATTGGTTTGATTCACACCAAGCGCTTGTTGAATGCCGCTTTTGTGGATGGCTTTGACAATATTGTCTGGAAACGAATTCTCCAAACGCCACTGTTTGTTCCTGAGACTATCTTTGTGGACGATCTCCTTAAAGAACTTCGAAATACCCAAAATCAAATGGCCATCTTACTAGATGAATACGGTGGAATGGCTGGTTTGGTAACTCTGGAGGACCTCTTAGAAGAAATTGTTGGTGAGATTGATGATGAGACTGACAAGGCTGAAATTGAAGTCCATCAAATAGGAGAAGACACCTATATCGTTCAAGGCACCATGAATCTTAATGATTTTAATGACTACTTTGATGTAGAATTGGAAAGTGATGATGTTGATACCATCGCCGGTTATTATTTGACGGGTGTGGGAATGATTCCAACGACTGAAAAACTCAGTTATGAATTGGTCAGCCAAAACAAACAAATCATCCTAACCAATGACAAGGTGAAAAACGGACGTGTTACCAAGGTAAAAGTCCAAATCACTGAAATAGAGACTGAAGAAGAAACAGAATAAAGCAGTGACTTGAGTCACTGCTTTTTGTAAATCTATATTGTAGATACAGTTATCCCTATCTATTTGGAATAACAAAAAAGCCCGATTTTACGGGCTTTTCATTCGGTTAATTCCTGTTAATTCAGGTACTGAAAGGCGGTAGACGGATTTGAACCGACGATCAAGCTTTTGCAGAGCCGTGCCTTACCACTTGGCTATACCGCCTCAACGTTTATTATTATACCTTGAAAATCATTTCCCGTCAATAGTTTCTTATACTAAAATCCAATTTAAGAAGATAGATTATGTCATGTGAAGAAAAAAGGGAAAAGCAACTTGTAAAAATGAAGCTTACAAAGCTAGACAAATTAATTTTCTTTTCTTATAAATACAAATAAAGAATGGGGAAATTCTGACAAAGAGAAGTTTTTTGTAGATATACGCCTAAATATTCTGAAAATTCGTTTACTTTTTAGAAGATATATGTTATAATTTCCAATAAGCCTAAATTTTTCAAGAGGAGTTATATACATGAAAAAAAGCAGAGTATTGGTTGCAGCAGGGGTTGCCTTATTAGCGACTGGCGTACTAGCTGCCTGCGGTTCTTCTAAATCATCTGATTCAACAGCACCAAAAAATTATGGTTATGTCTATTCAGCTGACCCAGAAACGTTGGATTACCTCATTTCAGGGAAACAAAGTACTAAAATTGCCACTTCAAATGGTATTGATGGTCTCTTCACAAATGACAAATATGGGAATTTGACTCCCGCAGTTGCAGAAGACTGGTCAGTCTCAAAAGATGGTTTGACTTATACCTACAAAATCCGTAAAGGTGTTAAATGGATGACATCTGATGGAGAAGAGTACGCTGAAGTAACAGCTAAAGATTTCGTAAATGGTTTGAAACACGCAGCAGATAAGAAATCCGAAGCTCTATATCTAGCAGAAACTTCTGTTAAAGGATTGTCTGATTATTTGTCTGGAAATTCAAAAGACTTTTCTACGGTAGGTGTGAAGGCAGTTGATGATTATACTCTTGAGTATACCTTGAACCAGCCAGAACCATATTGGAACTCTAAGATGGCTTACTCAATCTTCTGGCCATTGAACGAAGATTTTGAAAAATCAAAAGGATCAGATTTTGCCAAAGCAACAGATCCTACGTCCTTGCTTTATAATGGTCCGTTCTTGCTAAAAGGTTTGACTACTAAATCTTCTATCGAATTTGCTAAGAATGAGCAGTACTGGGATAAGGATAATGTTCACCTTGATAAAGTTACCCTTGCTTTCTATGATGGTTCAGACCAAGAGTCCATTGAGCGTAACTTTACAAGTGGAGCATACAGCTATGCTCGCCTTTTCCCAACAAGTTCAAACTACTCTAAGGTAGCAGAAAGTTATAAGGATAATATCTTTTACACTCCATCGGGACCTGGTATTTTTGGTTTAGGTGTCAATATTGACCGTCAAGGTTACAAATACACTTCTAAGACAACTGATGAAGAAAAGTCTTCTACTAAGAAAGCCCTTCTTAACAAAGACTTCCGTCAGGCCTTGAACTTCGCCTTTGACCGTACTTCTTACTCAGCACAAATCAATGGTAAAGAAGGGGCTCCCCTTGCAGTTCGCAACCTCTTTGTGAAACCTGACTTTGTTTCTGCAGGAGACAAAACCTTCGGTGACTTGGTAACTGAAAAGATGGCTACTTATGGTGATGAGTGGAAGAATGTAAACTTTGCTGATGGTCAAGATGGACTCTTCAACGCCGATAAAGCTAAAGCAGAATTTGCCAAAGCTAAAACTGCATTGGAAGCAGAAGGTGTGAAATTCCCTATCCACTTGGATATCCCAGTAGACCAAACTGCTAAAAACTATATCGCACGTATCCAATCCTTCAAACAATCAGTTGAAACAGTACTTGGTGAAGGCAATGTAGTCATCGATATCCAACAAGTTTCTAAAGATGAGCTGAACAATATCACCTACTATGCTGCAAGCGCTGCGGCAGAAGATTGGGACCTCTCAGGTGCCGTTGGATGGAACCCAGACTATGAAGATCCATCAACTTACCTTGATATCTTGAAAACAACTAATAGCGAGCAAACAAAAACATATATGGGTTACGACGATCCAGCAAATGCAGCAGCTGCACAAGTTGGTTTGAAAGAATACGATAAGCTAGTTGATGAAGCTGCTAAAGAAACAAGCGATTTGAATGTTCGTTATGAAAAATACGCGGCTGCTCAAGCTTGGTTGACAGATAGCTCACTCTTCTTGCCAGCTATGTCATCAAGTGGTGCTGCACCATTCATTTCTCGTGTTGTACCATTCTCTGCATCATACAGCCAATCTGGAGATAAAGGTTCAGATGTATACTTCAAGTATATTCAGTTACAAGATAAGGTTGTAACCAAAGCTGACTATGAACAAGCTCGTGAGAAATGGCTCAAAGAGAAAAAAGAATCAAACGAAAAAGTTCAAAAAGAATTGACGAATCACGTTAAATAAATAACTCTCAAGAGGACTTTCTCTCCATGAGGAGAAGGTTCTTTTGGGATTTTAAAAGGAAACGATATGAAAAAATATATTTTTATGCGTGTCTTGCGCTCATTGTTGTCTATTTTCTTGGTGACAACCTTGACCTACACGATTATCTATACGATGGTTCCTCGGAAACTGATTTTCAAGCAGGATACCAACTACAACAAGATTGCAACGACTCCAGATAAGCGGGATAATTATGAGAATACCGTTTATGAACGTATGGGCTATATTGAGTATTACGATACCAAGGAGTTGCAAGAAAAAGCTAGCTCAATGGACTCATCTGTAACAGTAGATGCCAATGATACCAATAAGGCAATCTACGAAAAATACATCAACCAACTCGGTAATGGTTGGACGTTAGGTGTCTTTTCAGAGAGTGGTCAGTTCTATGCTACGCGTGAAATTCCAATTTTTGAACGTGTTTTCAAATTCTATGCGAACTTACTTGATATTGATCATACAAACAAGATTCAAGACCCTGAAAATCCAAACTTGGAACGTTATCTTCGTTTTGAAAATGATCCTGCTATCGGTTGGTCGTTGGTTGGTTCAGGTACCAAACATAAATACCTTTTGTATTTCAACAATCAATTCCCGTTTGTACACCAAAACTTTGTGAACATTAACTTGGGTGACTCTTACCCAACTTATGCAAACACGCCAGTGCTTCAAGTTATCACACAAGGCCAAGGACAAACTAAGACATCAGAAGTTCAATTCCCTACTGGTAAAAAGACTTCGTCTGTAGATATTTACTCTCGTACCTACAAATCTCCAAGTCAAGCAGATGCGCGTGAAATAGCTAACTATGGTAAGGACGATCCATATACAGCTACAGAAAGTAACTACCAATATCCATCTATGATTGCAAGCTCAGCTGTTGCTGGTTTGATTGGTTTGGTTATTTCGTATGCTATTGCGATTCCTCTTGGATCTGCTATGGCTCGCCACAAGAATACTTGGATTGATAGCTTCTCAACAGGTGCTCTAACCTTCTTGCTTGCACTTCCAACGATTGCTTTAGTTTATATCGTTCGCTTGATTGGATCATCTATTGGTCTTCCAGACTCATTCCCTATCCTAGGTGCTGGAGATTGGCGTTCCTATGTCTTGCCAGCAGTCATTCTAGGTTTGCTGGGAGCACCAAGTACAGCAATCTGGATTCGTCGTTATATGATTGACTTGCAATCTCAAGACTTCGTCCGTTTTGCTCGCGCCAAAGGTTTGTCTGAAAAAGAAATTTCAAATAAACACGTCTTTAAAAATGCCATGGTTCCTTTGGTTTCAGGTATTCCAGGCGCCGTAATCGGGGTTATTGGTGGTGCAACATTGACAGAAACAGTCTTCGCCTTCCCAGGTATGGGTAAAATGTTGATTGACTCTGTTAAGGCATCAAATAACTCAATGGTAGTTGGTCTCGTCTTCATCTTTACATGTATTTCTATCTTCTCACTCTTTGTAGGAGATATCTGGATGACCATGCTTGACCCACGTATTAAATTGACAGAGAAAGGAGGCAAATAATGTCAACAATTGATAAAGAAAAATTTCAGTTCGTAAAACGTGATGATTTTGCCTCTGAAACGATTGATGCTCCTGCCTACTCTTACTGGGGCTCTGTATTTAGACAGTTTTTAAAGAAAAAATCAACAGTCATTATGTTGGGAATATTGGTAGCTATTATTTTGATGAGTTTTATCTATCCGATGTTTTCAGACTTTGACTTTAACGATGTAAGTAAGGTTAATGACTTTAGCGCTCGTTTTATTAAGCCCAATGCCGAACACTGGTTTGGTACTGATAGCAATGGTAAATCCTTGTTTGATGGAGTTTGGTTTGGTGCGCGTAACTCCATTCTCATTTCTGTAATTGCTACTTTTATCAACCTTGTGATCGGGGTGATTGTTGGTGGAATTTGGGGGATTTCCAAATCTGTTGACCGCGTCATGATGGAAGTTTATAACATTATTTCAAACATTCCATCTCTCTTGATTGTTATCGTCTTGACTTACTCAATTGGTGCTGGTTTCTGGAATTTGATCTTCGCTATGAGTGTGACGACTTGGATTGGTATTGCTTATTCAATTCGTATTCAAATCATGCGTTACCGTGACTTGGAATACAACCTTGCTTCTCAAACACTTGGAACACCAACCTTCAAAATCATCGTGAAAAATATCATGCCACAATTGGTATCTGTTATTGTTTCTACAATGACCTTGATGTTGCCAAGCTTTATCTCTTATGAGGCTTTCCTTTCCTTCTTTGGATTGGGGTTGCCTGTAACAGTGCCAAGTTTGGGACGTTTGATCTCAGATTACTCACAAAACGTTACGACCAATGCGTACTTGTTCTGGATTCCATTGACAACCTTGATCTTGGTATCCCTATCTCTATTCGTTGTTGGTCAGAACTTAGCGGATGCTAGTGATCCACGTACACATAGATAGGAGTAGACATGACAAAAGAAAGTAATGTAATTTTGACTGCTCGCGATATTGTCGTGGAATTTGACGTTCGTGACAAAGTTCTGACGGCTATCCGAGGAGTTTCTCTGGACCTGATTGAAGGAGAAGTTCTTGCCTTGGTAGGTGAGTCCGGTTCTGGTAAATCTGTTTTAACAAAAACCTTTACAGGGATGTTAGAAGACAATGGACGTATTGCCCAAGGAAGCATCGACTATCGTGGACAAGACTTGACCGCTCTTACTTCTAACAAGGAATGGGAGAAGATTCGTGGTGCTAAAATTGCGACCATCTTCCAAGACCCCATGACAAGTTTGGACCCAATCAATACAATCGGTAGCCAAATCACTGAAGTTATCGTTAAACACCAAGGGAAAACAGCTAAGGAAGCCAAAGAGATGGCAATCGACTATATGAACAAGGTCGGAATTCCAGACGCTGAAAAACGTTTTGACGAGTATCCTTTCCAATATTCTGGAGGGATGCGCCAACGTATCGTTATTGCGATTGCCCTTGCTTGTCGCCCAGATATTTTGATCTGTGACGAGCCAACGACGGCCCTTGATGTAACCATTCAAGCGCAAATCATTGATTTGCTTAAAACTTTGCAAGATGAGTACCACTTCACCATTATCTTTATCACCCATGACCTTGGTGTGGTAGCAAGTATTGCGGATAAGGTGGCAGTTATGTATGCTGGGGAAATTGTAGAGTATGGAACGGTTGAGGAAGTCTTCTACGACCCACGTCATCCATACACTTGGAGTCTCTTGTCTAGCTTGCCTCAGCTTGCTGATGATAAAGGGGAATTGTACTCTATCCCAGGAACACCACCGTCTCTTTATACTGAGTTGAAAGGTGATGCCTTTGCCCTTCGTTCAGATTATGCGATGCAAATTGACTTTGAACAGAAAGCGCCTCAGTTTTCAGTCACTGATACTCACTGGGCTAAGACTTGGTTGCTTCATGAGAATGCTCCTAAGGTTGAAAAACCAGAAATCATCGCAGATTTACATGATAAAATTCGTGATAAAATGGGCTTTGCTCATCTAGAAGACTAGGAGGAAGGAAATGTCTGAAAAATTAGTAGAAATTAAAGATTTAGAAATTTCCTTCGGTGAAGGAAGTAAGAAGTTTGTTGCCGTTAAAAACGCTAACTTCTTTATCAACAAGGGAGAAACTTTTTCTCTTGTTGGTGAATCTGGTAGTGGGAAAACGACGATTGGTCGTGCTATTATTGGTTTGAATAATACTAGTAAAGGTGAAATCATCTTTGACGGTCATAAGATCAATGGGAAAAAATCTCACAAGGAATCTTCAGAGTTGATCCGCCGTATCCAGATGATTTTCCAAGACCCTGCAGCCAGCTTAAATGAACGTGCGACAGTTGACTATATTATCTCTGAAGGCCTTTACAACTACCACTTGTTCAAAGACGAAGAAGAGCGAAAAGAAAAAGTTCAAAAGATGATTCATGAAGTTGGTCTTTTGAAAGAGCACTTGACTCGTTACCCACACGAGTTTTCTGGTGGTCAACGTCAACGTATTGGGATTGCCCGTGCTCTTGTGATGGAACCTGATTTCGTTATTGCGGATGAGCCGATTTCAGCCTTGGACGTGTCTGTTCGTGCGCAAGTCTTGAACTTGCTCAAGAAGTTTCAAAAAGAATTGGGCTTGACCTATCTCTTTATCGCGCATGACTTGTCAGTTGTTCGCTTTATCTCAGATCGTATCGCAGTTATCTATAAGGGTGTTATCGTTGAAGTAGCGGAGACAGAGGAGTTGTTTAACAATCCTGTTCATCCATACACTCAAGCACTTCTATCTGCTGTACCAATTCCAGATCCAATCTTGGAACGCAAGAAGGTCTTGAAAGTTTACGATCCTGACCAACATGACTACGAGACAGACAAGCCATCTATGGTAGAAATTCGTCCAGGTCACTATGTTTGGGCCAATCAAGCAGAACTTGCTCGCTACAAAGAAGCACTTAAAAAATAAACAGATTAAGGGAGGACCGAAAGGTCTTCTCATTTTTAATAGAAAAATTCCCCTTTCACTAGCTTGTAAAAGGGGAGCTTTATTGTGATTAGCGTTTGGACCAGGTACGTTTCATAAAGAGAAGCAAAATGGGATAAATCTCTAGACGACCTGCAATCATTGCAAATGAGAGAAGGATTTTAGAGATGGGACTAAAGATAGCAAAACTAGAAGTTGTACCTAGAATAGGTCCGATGTTATTGAAACAGCTGAAGACAGCACTGGTAACAACTAGAAAATCATTGTTATCTAGACTGACAATGAAGATAAGTGACAGTAAAATCATCACATAAATGACAAAATATTTTAGGACCTTGTGCTGGGTATCCTTATCAATCACATTTTTATTGACATGTAGAGTCAATACGCGATGAGGAGATAAGATGGACAAGATCTGATTTTTTGCAATTTTTGAAAGGATGAGGCCTCTGATAACTTTGAGTCCACCTGCGGTTGATCCAGCAGAGCCACCGATTCCCATGAGGAAGAGGAGTATAAATTGGGAGAAGAGGGGCCAGTTGGTAATATCTCCGTAACCAAAACCAGTTGTTGTAATGATATTGGAAACCTGAAAGAGGGCCATTTCAAAGCTCTTAGAGACACCTTGGTAGAGGTGGAGCGTATTGAGCGTAATCAAGCCGGTAGAAACTAGGACAATGATTACATACGTGCGAAGTTCTTCATCACCAAAGAAAGCCTTAACCCGACGGAGCATGAGGTAGTAGTAGAGATTAAAGTTAACCCCGAAAACCAGAACTCCGATACTGACGAGATAGGTGATGAGTGAGCTGCCGTAGTGGGCAATTCCGTCGTTATAGACGGTGAAGCCTCCGGTTCCTGCCGTTCCCATAGCGATGACAAAGCTATCAAATAGGGGCATGCCAGCTAGATAGTAGATGACTACAAAAAGTGAGAAGAGCCCTAAATAAAGCAGATAGAGAATCTGGGCAGTATTTTTCAGTTTGGATACAACCTTGCCAAAGACAGGCCCAGGGACCTCAGCCTTCATCACCTCTAAGTGACTATTCTTGGCATTGTCCATAATGGCAAGCGCGAAGACGAGTACCCCCATCCCTCCAATCAAGTGAGTAAAACTTCGCCAGAAGAGGAGGGAACGGCTGAGAACGGAGACATCTGTCAGAATGGTTGCTCCTGTAGTTGTAAAACCAGAACTGATTTCAAAGAAGGCATCGATGACACTTGGGATTTGTCCTGAAAAGACAAAGGGAAGCGCTCCAAAGAAAGACCATAGAATCCAACAGAGGGCGACGATTAAGACTCCCTCCTTAGTATAAATTCGCTGATTTTTGGGTTTCCGTAAAATTCCCAAGCTACCAAGAAGTATTAAAATTCCAATTGTTGTAAAGAGAGCTGTAAATACTTGGCTGGATTCTTGGTAATAGATTGCTACACTAACAGGGACTAGGAGAAGAACCGCCTCAATCAAGAGAAGTTTTGAGAGGAGGTAACGAATCATACTTTTATTCATCTTTTACCTCTCAATCAGATCATAAATCTTGGTGATATTTGGTAATAATGTCGTCACGAGTAACTGATCTCCTACCTCAAGTCTATCCTCTCCAGTAGGGAAAATTGTTTTTCCTTTTCGGATAATGGCTGCGATGAGAACCCCTTTCTTCAATTTCAGATGTGAAAGAGGTTTGGCAGTCATTTTATTAGCTTCCTTGATTTGGAATTGAAGAGTTTCAATTTGACCGTTTGCTAGATGGTGCATGGCTTGAAGGTCTGAGTATTGAGCGTTTACTCGACCACGGATAAAGTGCATAATGGTATCCACTGCAATGCTTTTGGGTGTGATGATACTTGAAAAATCAGGTGCATGGATAATCTCTAAAAGGCTAGTTCGGTTGACCTTGGTGATATTCTTATGGACGCCAACACGGTCAAGAAACATAGAAGTGATGATATTTTCCTCATCAACCCCAGTCAAGGTTGCGACTGCATCATAGTGGGGAGCACTTTCCTCAAGCAAAATGTCTTTTGCAGTTCCATCTCCTTGGACAATATAGAGATTGGGGAACTTTTCACTGAAGAAACGAGCTCTTTCAGGATTGATCTCGATGACCTTGGTATCAATGCGACTGTCTTTTAAAATGCCGAGTAGATAATAAGCGATCTTTCCAGCTCCAACGATAAGTAAGCTTTTCACTGCACGAGATTTAAAATAGTTATGGAAAAGCATCATATCTACACGATTTCCCGTAACAAAAATCCTATCCTTGTCTTGGATAGTAACATCACCGCTTGGAATCATCAGTTGATGATCTCTCTCCATAGCACAGACGATAACATTACCAAATTTTTTACGGAAGTCTGAGATTGGCATTTGACAGAGACCACTGGAATCTTTGACAACAAACTCCATCAGGTTGACCCGTCCCCCTGAGAACCGCTCAACTGAGAGTGCATTCGGGAAATCAATGATATTTGAGATCGCACGCGCTGCTAGGAGCTCTGGATTAACAATAAGTGAAAATCCAAGAATGTTTTTCTCTTTAAAATAGGCATTAGAGTATTCAGGATTTCGCACTCGAACGATGGTTTCTTTAGCGCCCATCTTTTTAGCAAGTACTGCTGAAATCATATTCACTTCATCGTGTTCCGTTAGAGCAATAAAGATATCACACTCTTGAACGCCGGCTTGCTCTAAGATAGCAAAGTCTGCTCCATTTCCAAGGAGTCCCATGATATCAAAGCGACTGACAATATGATCGAGAACAGCCTCATCTTGTTCGATGAGGACAACGTCGTGTTTTTCTGCAACCAGTGAACGACAGAGGGCGAAACCGACTTTCCCTCCACCAACAAGGACAATTTTCATATAAAAACCCTACTTTTTCATGATGTAACTATCATACCCTTTTTTCGCAAAAAATGCACTTGCTAAGGCGATCTTTAAGGGAAGAAAGGCCTTTTTCACGTTTTGAAGATACATTTGCTTAATTTCTATAACGATGTCTCCGATTTGAAGTGATTTGGCTCTTTTACTATACCTTTTCAGAAAGGGAATGACCAAACATGAAAATATCATCAAAAAAAGTAAAAAAATCTAGTTGTAAGTGTCTAGAGTTTTGGGAAAGTGAAAAATTAAATATCATATAACTTGAGAGAGTGAGAAAATCGCTCTCTTTTTTCGTTGCAAAAATTAAAGAAAGGATAAACTAAATGACAAGACAGGAGTTAATTCAAGAAATAATGTCTTTGAGACAGTTGACAAGCCATGAAGCAGATGTAGTTATTTCACTGTTAGAAAGACAAAAGATGATTACTTTTACGCCACAAAATCAGCTTGCGTGTAATCTGAACTCATTCCAGGTGAGGTATTGATTTATGGCATATGGAAGAAAAAGTTTAATTCAAATTCAAGCTACAGAGATTCATTATCAGCTTCCTAAAGTCTTAGTTGGAACAACTTATTATCAAAAATTATGTGCTGAAGCAAAATTTGTCTACATGTTAATCAATGATCGCTTGAAATTATCACTTCAAACCGCTAAAGATACTGGAAATTTTGTGGATAAAAATGGTGATGTATATGTCATCTATCCGAATAATGAACTATGTCAAGATACTGGTTATGGGAAGGATAAAATTATCAAGTTGAAGAAAGAATTGATTAAATATCACTTGCTTGATGAGGAACGTCAAGGCATGAAACAGCCTAATAGATTGTATCCGAAAAATGTAGTTTCAGATCCAGAATTATTGAAGATGTCTTTTGAAATAGCTCCAAGTCCTTGGGAAATCTATGAACTCGGAAATACCGAAATCAAGAACTCGGAAATACCGAAATCAAGAACTCGCCAAAGCCGAAATCAAGAACTCGGAACTGCCGAACCAAGTAATAATAATCTAATTAAGAATGATAAAAGAGATTACGATACTAATCGATACGAGGGGGAGTCATCTTTATCTGATTTATCAATTTCTGAAGCATTCAAAATGGGGCAACATGGTTTTCTTTCTCCTCAACTAGTTCAGAAACTCAGTTTATTTGGAAAAGATGCAAAAATTCTTGAAAATAAAATCTATCAATCGAAACGTCAAGTTGAGAAGAATTACAACAACCTCTTAGCTGATCAGGAAATTTATGGAGAGGTTTGGCTGCAAGATCTTGAACGTGAGCTTGATAAATTGATTTTCAAAATTAAAACAGGAGAGGCTGAAGGAAAATCAATCCAGAATGTCCCAGCCTACTTCTACAAAATGATGATTCGCTTCTGGAAAATGGCTCTACTTATCGAAAAAGAACAGGGATTTATGGAGCTATCAGGACAAAGTGAGCAAGCTAGAAAATTCCCTGATGAGTGCCCTGGTCTGATTGCATACTATTATCCAGATAAATTGTCGGAGACGAAACTCAATAGCTATTTATCAGAACTGTCTAAGGGAGTTGAAACATGTTAAAAGATGAATTTAGACCAATTGATGGTAAAGTGCTAACGATAGGTCGTAGCCCGCTGCAGAAAATCTACATGGTTCCTAAAGCTGTTTTTGATTTACCGAAAAAAGAAAGAGCTGAGAAACTCAACCAAATTTTCTTATCATGGCAACAGAAAGAGGATTGATTTTATGGGATTGTTTAATAACCAAGAGAGAATTAACAGAGGGCAAGCTATGAAAGCTACACCTTCCCAACCAGTTCAAGAGATTGAAATGATTGTAGAGTATTTTGATAAAACGGTAGACAGTATTTCCGTCACTTCCAACTTAGAGGAACTAGAAAAATTGGTATCAAGTTCATTTGGAACAGGAGCAAGTATGAATTTTACATCAGCGACTCCGCCGTTTTCTATCAATCCTAGATGGGTGAAGAAGATAACTTATCGGACAAAATAAGGAACGATATCAGGAGGATAGTAATGTTTAAACTAGTTGCAATTGCTTTATTATTGGTCTTAGCTTATGGAATAGGACTTGTCATGCTGGAGCTGAAGAATGCTCCTCTGATGGATGATGAAATACTATCAAGTCCAAATAATGAAGGAGACAAGTAGATGTGAGGAAACAAACACAAAATCGTATCAGAGAATTACGAAAAAAATCCAGGCTGTCCCAGCAAGCCTTGGCTGATCAGATAGGTGTGTTTCGTAACACCATATCGAACTGGGAAACAGGATATAGTCAGATAAGTCTTGAAAATGCTAAGAAAGTAGCAGAATACTTTGGGGTAACTATTGACTACCTGTTAGGATCAGAATCGGACCAAACCTAGTACAGATAAATCTATATTGACCGAGAAGTCATTAAACTACAGAACTTTGAAAACTGAATACAAGGCTTGCCCTGATACAGCGTGGCTATGGATAAAAAAGAAACGGGGGCGAGCAGCAAACTAGAAAATGATATCTAGTCCAGCCACTGAACGAAAAAGCATGATAATGATCATAAGCTGAAGGAGTAAGGGTTTCTAGACTATAAACCCAGCGCATGAAATACCGATGTAAAAATACGTTTTTACACAGCACGGCGTTATTTCGCCTTTCAACATCAAGGAGAAATCTATGATAGATGAAACAACGGTCCGCTTAAGGGACTTAAAAAACTTAGGAAAACAAGGAGGTGCGACAGCTCGCTTAGAGGACGGAACAGACCTTATCCTGAAGCCAGACTATGCAGTCAAACAGGCTAGAGGATACGTAGACGGTGTTCTAAGGGACGTTGAATTTCATTTGCCTTATAAAAAGGTCTATGATCAAATTCGCACTATCAAAAAAGGCAGCCACATAGTGGCTAGGAAAGTCAGAAGTCCATCGGGAGTGGAACTTCGCTTGACAGGAAAAGGCTACCAGCCTAAGAACACTAAAAATTAGAAAAGGAAAAATTACAATGAACAAGAAACAAGTATTAGCAACACTCGCCCTTTCAACACTCGCCCTTACACAAGCTGGCGGCTTTGCATCGGCAGACGAACTTGCACCAATTGATTCTTCTGCTCCAACAACGGAAGTAGTTACGCCAACAGCACCTAGCGCTTCAACAGGAACAGAGGCTCCATCAAATCAGTCAACAGAGCCTTCAGTTACTCCAGTTGATCCAACAGCTCCCTCAGACAAGGATAACGCAGGAAGCCTTGACGGAGTGCCAGCTGATAAACCAGCACCTTCAGATAAGGTGCAAGACAAGGATAATGCAGGTAGTCTCGATGGTGTTCCAACACCATCAGATAAACCACAAGACAAAGACAACGCAGGAAGTCTTGATGGAGTGCCAGCTGATAAACCAGCACCTTCAGATAAGGCGCAAGACAAGGATAACGCAGGTAGCCTAGATGGTGTTCCAGATGAACAGCCAAAAACGACTGATCAAGCGAACCAGCAAGGGAAGTCGCAAATTGGAACAACCTCTACATCAACAGGTCAGGCGGTGCATGATATTACGAAAGCACCTGTTCAAACCAGCACAGGTAATTCCATTGTCAGCACTAAAGATGGAAATCTTGTCCTTGAAGATGGTTCTGTAGTTGCTCCTGAAGCACTTGGAGCTGTTACAAATGAAGACAAGACCATCAGTGTTTCAACTGCAGATGGTAAAATGGTAACTTTGCCAAACACAGGAACAAAACAAAGTTTCCTAGCTGTAATCGGTGGCATGTTGTTTACTGCAGTTGGCTACTTCTACAAGAAGAAATTATTTTAATTAAGTGAAGGAGAAAGAAATATGACAGAAAAAACAAAAGGACACGGATATTTCCGTAAGAAAAAATGGGCTAAAGGTTTAGCATCAGGTATTGCAATCGCATGTTTTGTAGCCTTCTCTGCAGGTTCAGCATTTGCGGATGAAGCAGTACAACCTGAAAGCAAAAATGACAATAACATGTATGCTACACAGGCTGGTAAAGCAACAGGAAGCCAGCCTGTAGCGATTGATAATGGAGTAGTCACAAAGGCTGCTGACAAGGCTAAAAAAGCTGGAGTAGTTGTATCTGAAACACGAAATGTTGACAAAGGTACAGACACTACTTCATCTAGTCTTGAACAATCTAAGTCTGAAATCAAACATGATCAGGATAAACAAGTTCAGGAACTTGAAGCCACAACTACAAAACAAGTTCAAAACAATGAAGCCTTCAAGGGGGCTCAGGAAGCTATTCACGCTAACAATCAATTTGTAGCTGCTGAAAAAGCCAAACATGAAGGGGAAACAACTGTCACAGTGACGAATGACGGTTCGACTGCCACAGATGGGACAGCAACTCAAAACAAGAAAGCTACTCAAACAGCTAAAAATACCTTGTCAGAGAATCAGCAAGCTGTCTCAACCTACCTGGAAGAAAAAGGGAAGTACGAAGCTACTGTCAAACAAGCTACGATTTTGAATCAGGCTGTAGAAGCCGCTACTACAGACTTGAAGAAACAGGGCGTAACGGTTGATGCAGTGATACGTACAGTTTCTTCAGTCGCAGAAGTAGAAGCATTGAAGAAAGCAAATGACCAGGCTATTGCAACCGCAAAAAGAAAAGTTGTGCTCAACAAGGCTCTTCTTGATGCCTACTCAGAAAGCCAAACTGCTAGTCAAGAAGTCAATCAAGATGCTGATCGTAAATCCACAGATTTGAAAAACTCTGGTGTACTTTTAACCACTAAAACACAGGAAGTTTCTTCAGCTGATGAAGCGAAGCAAATTGGGAAACAAAACCAAGCAACTTATGACAAAGCTAAGCAGACCCAAGCGGAATGGCAGAAGAAGTACGATGAGCTTCGAGCTAAGACAAGCACGGAAGGCTACACAAAAGAAGTAGTCTTGCAAGCCCTTAGCGTTGCGACCGCAAATCCTGAAGCAACAGTGGAGTCCTCTGCTCCAGGAGCGCAGGTAACTACTAAAGATTACATTGCCTCATCAAATGGAACCTCAGGCTATACTCGTGTTCTTGACTCGACTAAAGTCTTGAAATACAAGGATGTTGGCACTGGATGGAAAACAGAAGTTGACTACACAAATCTGAAAGGTTTGACTGTTTCAACTGCAGATGGTAAAAAGCATGATATTTCTCGTATCCATCGAAAATTCGAGATTCTTAATCAAGGGAAGACAGGGTTAAACGATGTATATGTATTGAATGATCCGACTGAGGGCTTTGTAGTCGCTCGTAATGATGGAGCTGGTGGAGCTGCAGACTACATGAATTTCTTGGTTACGGATACCTACTACTACAACGTGGATGGGAAAGAAGTAGCGTTCACAGCAAGTGAAAAAACTCCTGCTACCCTAACCTATTCTTCACTCAATCACAACCTTATTGGTTGGGAAGGTGCGAAAGCCATTAACGGAACTCATGTTGAAATTAACGGCTCAACTGTAACCTATAACAAGGATTATGGTTATGTTTACGCTGAAGAGTACAACCGCCAAGAAGATGTGGGTCATCTTTGGGATACATCTGACTCACCTTACCAATACAAGGGAGCTGCACTTGGAGTCTTCAAGGAAGGAACAGCCTTCACAACCGAATTTATCCAATGGGATGGACCAGATAATCCAAGTGGCCAAACCTATTGGTTCGCTTTGAATACAAAGGTTGTAACGCCAGTCGTTGAAGTTCCAGCTACTGCAACTATCACAAAAACAACCGTGAAGCCAGTTAAGACTGAACCTGTATCAGCTGAATTGGTTAAAGCGAAAAATCCAGTTAAGCCAACCTTGGCTCTTAAAACACTTTCTGAGACGAAAAATCAGAAGTTATCAGCAAGCTATCACGGCTACAAGTTGCAGTATAAGCCAGTTGTCAGAAAATCTGTAGCAGATACAGATAAGACCAACACAGATGGTAAAACGGTAGCTAAAAACGCTACTCAGCTTTATACATTGACCCATGACAATATCTATGCGAACCTGAAAAAAGGGGACAAGATTACCATCATTGATCCACTCGAAGCTGGAGCAGTTCCTGATGTAGCTGTCACAAAAGCAGCGGCAGAGAAAGCAGGATGGACTGTTTCATATAATGCAGGAAAGAACACATATACCTTTACTGCTACCTATCAAGGAAAACGCCTAGAAGCTCCAGTGATTACCTGGAAGCCAATCTATGATAAAGGATTTTACGATAATACCTACAAGGTTTTAGTAAACGACTATGAAGTTTTCTCAAACCCTGTTACGAACTACACACCGAAGCCACCAAAACCAGTCAAAGCTGTCTTGGATCGCTCTGGTAAGGACATCAATGGTGCGACAACTTTTGACCGCAACGTGACCTTCCGCTTGATGACAGATTACAGCCCTTACACCAAAACACTTGCTTCAACACAAGCGATTGGTAAGAAGTTTGGAATCTTTGATGATGTTCAAGACAAAGCCTTCACAGTTGACCACAGCAAGATCAAGATGACTGCTGCAGGTAAAGATGTAAAAGACTTGTTTGACATGTATCACGTCCTTTCAGACAAAGGGCGTACAGATGCAATCAATAAGATTCTGAAAGAATTGAACTTGAATCCTAAAGGTGAGTTTTATCTTTGGGTAGCGAAGGATTCTAAGAGTTTTTATCACAATTACGTGAAGCAAAATAAAAACGTGACGATTGATCTTCCAGCTAAGCTCCTGGTTAAAGCAGGGGAGAAAGTCGAGAATGACTTTAAACAGATCGACTTTGGCAATGGCTATCAATCAAACCTTGTGACTGTCTCAGTTCCTGATGTGAAGCCTGAAAAACACGCCTTGGATCAAAAGGATAATAAAAAAGTCTTGGACGGCCAAGAAGTACAGATTGGTCAATACATCCGCTATCTACTTGATGGCGTAACCGTGCCTACTAAACACGACAGCCTCTTCCAATATGATGGCAGTGACCAGTTGGATGTGGTTCATGATCGATTCACAGGTAATTGGTCTGGTATTATTCGTGGGACAGAATACCTTGCTGAAAAAGACTTGGTTCTTCCTTATGATGTCATCATGAAGGATGGAAAAGTAGTCAAAGCTGGTGAGAAGATCGCCAAAGGTACAGCTTATGCCTTCTTATTTGAAGTGAACCAAGATACGGATCCTAACTTCCTTAAGAAAGTTGTGACCGTTAAATGGGACGAAAAGTTAGGCAAATGGTCTTACGTTATCAATCAAGATTTCCTAAACTCTCTAGGAGTGCAAGGAACTTTCGATGCGGATTTCTACCTAGAGGTAGAACGCATCAAGGCTGGTAAGGTTGAAAATACCTTTATCAATACAGTCAATTTACAAGAGATGACGGCTAAAGTTACAACAACAACGCCAGAACCTCCAAAACCGGAGCCTAAAGAACCAGGCAAGCCACAACCGCAGCCATCACTTCCAAACACTGGAACAGCAGCAAGCATGCTTCCAACTTGGGGAATGATTTTGGGATTGTTGAGTCTTGCAGGAGCTGGGCTTCGTAAGCATAAAAAATAGAACATCTAGAAATTCCCCCTCATCTATGGTATAATGAAGCCATAAAAAAGAGGGGGAAGAGAGATGAGAAAGGACACGAAAATGGATGCACATGTGACTAGAAGTGGATATAGATACTACACTCCAACTCAAAAAAAATCAGAAGTCACTAAGCCTGAAGAAGAGAAGAAGTGGAAAAAAGGCCTCAGTTGGCTAGGAAAAGCCATCTGGTCAGGAATAAAGAATCTACCGAGTGTAATTGCGAGAGCTGCCGTTTTGATGGTTGCTACTCCACTCATGTTTCTCCTCTTTATCTTTAATCTGATTAAGAGTTTGATTGCAACAGCAATTGGTTGGGTTGTATTTAAGGTTGTTGTGGCTTTTCTGGTTATATGCTACTGGGCATTTTTGACAAAAGAAGGTAGTGCTCCAACAAGTGTTGAACATTGGTTCAAAGATTGGATAATGCCTGAAGGTGTCCCAATTTATCACTGGTGGGAAACGACCATTATCGTTGTCTTAGCTGTAATTACAGCCCTCTCTCTAACCTTTCGTCCAGAGGATGAAAAATAATATTGAATAAACAATGTAGGTGCTAAGGAATTTTCTTAGCACCTTTTTATAAAAAGAAAGTGAGAAAAAAATAATGGATGCAGTTGTAGATTTTATTAACAAAATTGGGAATATCGGTGGGATTATCGGTATTGGTTGGGCCGCTTGGGGTGCCTGGGACTTAGCGGTAGGAATCAAACGTGAATTGGATGATAAGAAGGATAAAGGAATCCAAAGTTTGATACTAGGTGCACTTCTAGGTGCCGTTCTAAAAGCCCTCTTTACAGCTTTGGCAACAGGTCTTCAATCTCTTGGTTAGGATGAGAAAAAAAGGAGGTGGTTTTATGAACCAATCCACACTTGATCAACTAACCATGAGTCTGAAAGACTATAATGCGACAGCCTATCAGCTGATGGAGACAGTTTCGGGTTCGATGGAGAAGGTAGCAATTTTGCTTCTTCTCCTTTTTATGGGGATCAACCTCATGAATTGGCACCAACAACTTAAAAGCAATGGTGGGGAGTTGTCTTTTCAGCTTTGGATTGAAGAAATCCTCAAGTATGCCATCGCTCTCTTTTTTATCCTCTATGTGGATGCGATTTTCGATGCCTTGTCTTGGTTGTTTAACGTTGTAATTAAGGCGGTGGCTAGCGCAAGTATTAGTCCGTATGAAACTGAGTTACCGGATTTAAAAGGAGTCAATGCTATAGCTAAAGCTATGCTCCAGTTTATTTATTGGGTCGTTGATTTTGTTGGTCAGATATCAACTAAGTTGTTGATCTTGTTGCGCTCCTTTACGCTTTACACGTATAAGGGAATCGCTAAAATTATTGTCGCTTGTTACATGGTGGATAGCCTACGTCCAATTTGCCTCGGTTTCTTTAAGCTCTATATTGCGGCTGTCCTTCAGGGATTGATTCTAGTTGTTATTATCATGCTTTACCCAGCCATTGTCACGAATGATCTTTTGACAGTTGATAAGACTGGAGCCTGGACAAGTGCTTTAGTTGCCATTGCAAAAGGAATCATTTACATTATTATGCTATTTGGCAGCCAACGCATGACTAAGAATATCATGCAGGTGAACTAGATTATGGTATAATAAAAGGAGAATGAGTGATGATTGAAAGGAGTATAATAATCCTATGAGATCTACTATAAAAAATTATTATGAAAGGTGGACGAAACGGCATGAACGCCGATACAAGGAAGCCTTGGATTACTATAAAAAGCAGTCGAAAGAGGCATTGTTAGCAGAATTGACAGAGCTGGAAATAAAAAAAGAGAGAGCTTCTCGTAGCTGGAAATTGTTGGTAGGTCTCGTATTAACGATTATTTTTTCGGATGATTTGAAACGCCTTCTTGCGATTTTATTTTCACCTCTAACAGGCGTACCTACCAAGGAATTGAACGAAAGTGTATTACTGAGTATCATTATAACACTGTTTATAGTTTTGCTATTTTTGACTATTTTAGTTTATAATTTTAGTTACTCGTTGTTATTAAGGCGGTATCTCATTTTAAAACGCTACATAGAAGAATATCATACTTGAATATAGGAGACGAACTTGTATAGAAATCGATTTTTTGAAGTATTAGAAAGCCCTTATACACCTTATATTGCAGTGGAATTGATCTACGCAATAGTTACCATTTGGTTTAATATCAGTCTTGGTAATTTGAATAAGCAACTAACACATCATTTTGATATCGATAAAATGATAACTCGGAAAGATGTGACAATTGCCACCCATGTTATGTCATATAAAGATAACTCCTCATGGAATTACTTAATCTTTGGGGGTGTGTTGATTTTGATTGGTTTTATGATTCCTATATTATCTTCAATAATAAATAAGTCTAGCTATAAGGAGGAAACAATCAAAAATGTCATTTGGTGTATTATCTTCATAGTTTCAGTGGTTAATCTCTTTTTAATTATTTCAATATCGCAAGCTCTGTTCAGTCCGATAATCATAGCAACTTTAATAATGTGCGCAGTAGGAGCAACATTTGGAGCTTTTGCAATTTTTAACACTTAAAAGTATATGGCAGCCATAATGGCTGTTTTTTTAATGAAAGGAACAGAATGACACGTTTAGGTAGTGAATTTTTAAAGGCTTTAGATAGCTACGAAAGGCCAGTTATAGGGTATATGACACTGAGACAGTTAGTGCTACTATTTGGTATCGCATTGACAGTAGTTGTCACCACCATCCTCTATTGGCTGAAGGCACCTGATATAATCCTTTATGGCGTTGATATTTTATTATTAGCGCCTTTTGTTATTTTCGGGTGTTATATTGATGAAAAAATTAAAGATGAGGTCCGTTTCCTTTTGACTAAGCAGGAACGCTCTTATCAGACAGATTATGACAGAAAGGAATATACAAGAAATGAATTTATTCGGCCGAAAGAAAACCCTGAAACTCTCTAAGGAAGAACGGGAACGGGCCAAACGTCTAAGACGTACCATGACGGCATCTACACAGAATAGTCTTAATTATCAATGGTTGATGCCTGATGGGCTCATGAAAATTACAAATGATCAATTCTCAAAGACCTATCGCCTAGGTGATACAAGCTATATTACTGCAACAGATGATGAGCGAATTGATATCATTGAAACAAACGCTGATATTTTTAATTCGCTGGATATTGACAATGATATGCAGCTATTGATCCTGAATCGTAGGGTAGAAAGCAATAGCTTATCTTCTATCCGCTATGATTTAGTTGGAGATGGATATGACGATTATCGTAAAGAATACAATGCGATGATCAATGATCGTTTTTCTCAGGAACAAAATACCTTCAAGGTAGAAAAATATCTGACGATTACTACCCAAACAGACCAGGATCATCAAGCTAGAAGAATCCTTGATGATACAGCCAGCGTTATTGAAAGTCAATACAGTGGCTTAGGAATCTCCTTTAAGGAGTTAGAGGGATTAGATCGTCTTCTTATCTTCCGAAAACTCTTGAGGCGAGAAGGTTTTATTGATTTCAACTATGAAGACATCGCTATTTCTGGATTATCAACCAGGGACTTTGTAGCTCCAAACTATCTGAAGTTTGAAAAAGATCATATGAAAATTGATGATTGTTTCGCAAGGGTGATGTATGTTAGACAATATCCTACCTTCTTGAATGACAAACTGATTAAGAATATCCTGGATACAGGAATTGAACTGGCTATCAGTCTGCATGCGAAGCCCTATGATACTGCAGATGCGCTGAAGAAAATCAAGACAGTTAAGTCAAGTGTACGTAGGGAAATGATCAAAAGTCAGAAGGCTGCAGCAAAAGAAGGTTATGGAAGTGACCTGGCTGTTGGTGGGAAGGCTGTGGAGACATCTCGAGAAACAGAGAAATGGACTGAAGAACTCCAGGACAATGACCAAAAAATGTTTTCAGGTGTGATGACGATTTTCTTCATGGCTGACAGTCTGGAGGAGTTGAATATCTACACTGAGCAGGTTCAACGATCTGTCCGTAAGAATACGGTAGAACTGGATAAGTGTTACTTGTACCAGGAAGAATCCTTGAATACGATTCTACCGATTGGGATTCCATTTATCAACGTAAAACGCCGTTTTATGAGAGATATGACTACCAGTAACTTGGCCACACAAGTCCCATTTACCAACGTAGATCTTCGATCTAACAGTCCACGTGCAATTTATTATGGCCAGAATCAGCTATCTAAGAACGCTATCACAGTTGACCGTAAGAAAGACTTGAATACAGGTTCAGGTTGTATCTTTGGAACGTCAGGATCAGGGAAGTCTGTTCTTGCTAAAGGAGGAGAGATTATTCCTACATCTCTACGTTACCCTGAAGATAATATTATTATCGTCGATCCTGAAGATGAGTACACTGGTATTGGTCGAGAATTAGGTGCAGAAATTATCACAATCGCTCCTGGATCGCAACATCACTTTAACTTGTTGGACCTCCCTGATAAGGATAAACTTCAGGCAGAAGATAGTGACCCGATTGGCCAAAAATCAAACCTCTTATCAACCTTGTTCGAAAATATATTCTCTGAGGTATCAGACGATGAATTTGCGATGATTGACCGTGTAACGAGAAAGACCTATGAGGAATTTGAAAAACCAACATTTAAGAATTGGCAATCAGTTTTAGAACGACAACCTGAAGATGTGGCCAAGGAGTTGGCGCTGAAGGCTGAACCTTATACGGTTGGATCAAATGATATTTTCGCACATCCTACAAACGTCAATATGAATAGTCGCTTTATTATCTTCAATCTCAAGCAGTTGAGTGGTAAATTGAAGCCATTTGCCCTCCTGGTGATTCAGGACTTCATCTGGAACCAGGTAGTCAATAATCAAGGAAAAGCTATTACATGGTTGTACTTCGATGAGTTGCAGCTATACTTCAAAAATAAACTGCAAGCAACCTTCTTTACAGAGCTATACTCACGTATTCGTAAGTACGGGGCTATTCCAACAGGGATTACCCAGAACCCAGAGACTGTTTTATCTACAGAGGAAGGTAGAAAGCTAGTCGCAAACTGTGAGTTTCTAGCCCTCCTGAAGCTGAAGCGGACAGACCTAGAAGCCCTGGAGCAGGTAATTCCTCTTACACCTTCACTGGAGCGATTTGTTTTGCGACCAAAAGCAAAAGGTACTGGTTTGATCGTGGCTGGAGATACGATTGTTCCATTTGAAAATCCTATCCCTAAAGATACCAAACTGTATCAATTGGTAGCGACAGATAGTTAAAAAATAGAAAGAGAGGTGATTTCTTTTGTTTGAAAGTGATCCCAATCAATTAAAACAGGAGCGTAAGCGGAGAATCAAAGAAGGATCCTCCCAGAATGCAGAAAAAAATCCTAAAGAAGCACGTTTAAACTCAAAAGTTGCATTTAAAGAAGCTAAGAAGAATTATCGATTAGCGAACAAAGATTATAAACTACACAAAGGACCTCAAGCAACAGCTAGAGGTCTTTTCTTTAAGCAACAACGTGATCGAGCAAAGTTGGAAAAACAAATTGCAACAACGCTCTATAAACGAGCTAAAAAAGCTGATGACAGCTATATTCCCAATCGTATAAAGAGACGAACAAAACAAAGCACTCGAATGAAAGCGAGACACGACGTTGAGAAGACAGTCAGAGATAATGAGATTCTTGGAGACTGGGTTCAGGCGAGGCAGAATATACGTCAGTTCAAGTATCAGTTAAACGCATCTAAAAGAGCAACGAAGGCTGCAGGAAATCTGTCTAAGTACTCTATCAAGCACAGCTATGGACAGCTAAATAGAAGCTATAATTTCATCAGAGGGCGAGGGTATACTCGAACACCTAGAGAGTTCTCCTGGGAAGGAAAACTCAGCAAAAAGATGAAACAGACTAGGAATCGGATAGCTCGTTCAAAATTTGGGAAGGTATCAAGAGGTACAGGGAAGGTTTTGAAGGTTGCGACAAAGCCTCTACGTTCCATCCTATCCAATCCATTAGCAGTTAAGTCCTATTTCTTGATGTTCTTCATCTTTGCTGTTTTAGGGATATTTATGGCCATATTTGGAGGCGGTGGTCCTGTCCAACAAAATGAATTTGACCTGAATAAGTCCTGGCTTCAGATCAGTAAACGAGATCGAGAGAAGTCAAATGATAAGGTTGACTATTGGACGAACATCGATGATATGCTCTTTTTCATGAATTTTCGCTACGGTAGTGAGTGGAAACCAGAAAGTAACTGGAATGAGGGAACTGGTGGAGAATGGGCTGGGACGTTAGGTTTCAATCACTATTCGGATGCCTTGAATGACCTTTGGAATCATTTGAATGATGATCCTCATAATTTGAAAAAGATGGCTGATTTATATGGTTCCTCGTCAGATCTCAAGTGGGCTAAGTTGAGTGATAGCGAGTTAGAAGAGTATAAAGAGCTAGAGGAGTTGACTAAAGAGGTTGGTCGGTACCCCTCTTATCAAGAACTAGCTAACCCCTTTTACCAGGAGGACGACCCTTCTTATCAAGCTCCTCTAGTTATCCTGAAGCGGTTTGGTTATACCTCTAAGAGTGAAATCTATGAGAAAACACAACTAAAAGCTTCAACAGGGCAAGCTATAAGAGCTCCTCTTGAGGGTAAAGTCAGTGTGACAGATGATACGACTGTATCCATCAAAACAGATAAAGCCATCTTTACTTATGAAGATGTAGGAAATATCCGTGTTTCTGATAGTGATCAGGTCAAAGTTGGAGACGAGGTTGGGAAGGTAACGTCAAATGGTTACCAGGTCATCCAGTATCAAAAATTGGAGGAAAAAGAGACAAAGGATAAGAAAGAAAAGTGGACATCAGTCAATCCGGGCTTTTACTTTCAATCTGTCATCTACAATCAGACAACCTCAGTCATTACTACACTTGACGGTGATTTGGGGCAAAAATCACGAGCAATAAAAGACTACTTGAAGCAAAAGGTACCAGGGCTAACAGATAATGGTTTGGCAGCCATGCTTGGGAACTTTGCGACTGAAAGCAATATCAATCCTAAACGTGCTGAAGGAGATTATCTTAGCCCACCAGTAGGGGCTGATTCTTCTTCCTGGGATGATGAGTCCTGGTTATCTATAGGGGGACCTGCTATCTATGATGGTGGGTATCCAAATATTCTTCATCGAGGTTTAGGATTAGGTCAGTGGACAGATACAGCAGATGGTTCTACTAGGCATACTCTATTATTGAATTATGCAAAATCAAAAGATAAAAAGTGGTACGATTTAGAACTGCAGTTAGATTTTATGTTGGAGGGGGATACTCCTTACTATATCACTGAATTGACATCGATTCTAACTAGCACAGAAGACGTGGAGACACTTACAGAGCGGTTCCTGGTTAACTGGGAAGGGAACTCTGGAGACAAGGTCCTAGAGCGCCAAAATAACGCTAAGCAGATCCACGCTTTTCTTACTCAACAAGTTCGAGGAGGTGGAGCGTTAGCGTCTTCCTGGAATTTCCCTGAAGAGTATAAGTCAAAAGTGGAACACCCTCCAACACAGGCTTCTATGACTACACAACAAGGAAGCGGTTATGAAGTGGGACAATGTACTTGGTATGCCTATAATCGTTTAGTTGAACTAGGAACGATTACAGACTTATCAGGAGCTTATGGTTACCTTGGTAATGGTCAGGATTGGGTGGCAAGCCTAGTCGCAAAAGGATGGCGGTATAGTATAACTCCAACAAAAGGAGCTGTTGTATCAGTAGTAGGTGGATTTGGTGGGACACCAGATGTATACGGCCATGTTGCGATTGTGGAAGCTGTGAATCCAGACAGTTCATTCCTCGTTTCAGAATGTAATATCCAAGGAGTACAGGATAAGGTACATTTTTCTGTCCTATATCCAGCTTACTACTATACATTTGCGACACCGAATTAAAAAAGAAAGAAGGTAAATCATGAAAATGATAGATATGGAGAAATTGAAACTCCTTAAAATAGGAGGAATCCTTATAGGAGTTGTGCTAGTTCTAGGATTCGTATTCTGGATTGGTGCAGCAACCTCAGCGCAAAAGAAAGCTAAACAGGAAGCTGAAACAACGCAACAAGAAACCAAAGCAGAGGGAAGCGAACTAACGCAAGAATATGTAAAGGAATTCTTGACGGCTTACTTCAATAAGCAGGATCTTGGAGAAAATAGAAATCGCTATTTGCCCTATATGACAGAAGCTGCTTACAATCAGGAAGTGAACTCTGAAGAAGAACCAACGGTACAAACCTATAAGGGCTATGTAGTGGATACACAGATGAAGTCTGCTACCATCTACATCGATCAAGAAAATAATGTTGTCCTAGCTCAAGTGAGATACACTCAGACACAGTTACAGAAGAAGTATGATTATACTAACGCCCAAACAAACGTAGGATCTTCAAGAACCATACGGATTCGCTTCAGCAAGCAAGATGGGAAATACCTGGTAAATCATATTGACCCTATTTTGATTGTGGACAGCTTGAACGCCAGCGAAAAGGCGAGTATTCCATCGTTAAACAAACCAATCACTAACCAAACACAAAGTACAGAAGGGAAAAAGGAACAATGACAAAATTAGAAACTTTGGAAAAACAAAAACAGAAAGCGGAAGACCGCTTAGCTGACTATATGACCAAGGCCAAGAAGGAAGAAGAGAAACTGCAGCAGCTAGAAACTCAAATCATTCTGGCCAAACATGAGGAACGGTCAAACTACTTGGCCAAACATAATTTAACCTGGGCTGATATTGAAACAGCTCTTGCTGAAGGAAAATTGAAAGGAGCTGAAAAACATGTACCGTTTAACCAATCTGACACAAAACAAGACCACAACGTATAAGAATCGAGACCTTGTGTATCAAGCGCTGGAGCGAGAAAATGCCAAGGTTAAGCATGAGGAGGCAGAGGCCGTTTTATTGGTAGAGGAACTAGATAAAAAGAATGTAGTGATCTACCAAGAAGATATCTATTTGCCGTTTGAGGGAATCGCAGACAGCCTCTTCCTGAAGCCTGGTACGTTGAATAACCAGGAGGCTGCAGCAAAAGAAGTAAAACCCTCTTTCTTTAAGCGCCAGACGAAAACAAAAGATCTAGAGAAGGCTCCTGAAGAGAAAACTGAAGCCTCTTCCTTGAAACATGAAACTCCCAAACCTCGACCCTCTTCTAAACGCTCTTTTTGGGTGTATTTAGGAAGAGTTTTGGTGTTATTGAGTCTAGTAGGAAGTCTGACACTTGCTGGCTTATCCTTTACGCTAGTTTACCATCAAGAAAAGCAACTCTCGGCCGTATCCAAGGATCTTTCAAATCTAAAAACCATTCAGTCAAAAACAGGGGAACTAGATGCCTTTTCACGTTACTTTTTACCAGTCCTTTACTCTGATAAAGGGAAAATGGCTGATTTCGTAGCTCCTCAATTAACGATAGATAGACAAGCAGGTCAACTGCAGTCTGTGATTTTGGAATCTAGCTTGATTGTTGATGAAGCAACTTATCAGCTAACCTATGTAGTAGCCGTGAAAGACGGTGAGAACAGAAGTCAGAAACGCTTGGTAGTTACTGTAAAGGAAGAACCTTCAGCACCTTACGGATTCCAGGTTATTGCTAAGCCAGAACTATCCAATTACCCAAAATAAAGGAGGTCTTACATGGATCAAGAAAAAGTCAGTCATTCTCTGGCTTTGAAAGGAAAAGTTACCCTGGAGATGACGATACAAGCTCTGTATGCCCTCGCAAAAGCCCATTATGAAAAGAAACAACATAAGGCAGCGAATCGAACCTTTGAAGGGGAGACACGTTTTAATGATTTTATGGCCACCAAATCAAAAAAAGATGTCGAGAAATTGTTAAATAGTGAAGTCCACTTGGCCAAGTTGAAGCATTACCTGGAGGAGTATAAGATAGGTTTTACTTATCATCAAAAAGATGGTGCAACTTATCTCTTCTTTGAAACAAAAAATCGCATCTTGGTAGAAAAGGCTCTCAAAGAGATGTTGGCAGATATCACGAAAAGCCCAGAAAAATTGGAAGAGTTTGCGAAAAAAGTGCTGAAGAAACCACATGAAATGACTCCTGAAGACAAAATAGCCTACTACAAGAGTCATACGGTGTATAAGGGAACCATCCCTGTAGTGACGAAGGATATTGGGAAGGAGAAAGCACGATGATTAGAAAGCCCATATGGCCCTACCTGGTGGCGGGGCTATTTTCATTTGTTATTTTCCAGTCCTTTTACCATTACTACCAACTTTCGACTGCAGCAGTACCTTTCATGGGAATGTTGCGGCTTCGTTGGTTGCTAGAACACTGGGAACGCTTCTCTTTTGGTGTTTTCTTTGATTCAGGAGCCTTGTATGCAGGGTTAATCGGATTCGGCCTCCCAATGCTTGTCTATGCTTCTATGGATAAGAATTTATATCGCCAGGGAGAAGAACAAGGTAGTGCTCGTTTTGCGACTTTGAAGGAAATGAGACGATTTGAAGACGTTGATTTTGAGAAGAATATGATTTTTTCAAAACAGGTCAAAATGGGCCTATTTAACTTTCGCTTAGCTTACAATGTTCAGCTCAATAAAAATGTGATTGTCATTGGTCTTCCTGGAGATGGTAAAACCTTTACTTTTGTATTGCCAAACTTAATGCAGATGAACTCAAACTTTGTTGTGACAGATCCTAAAGGAAACCTGGTACACGAAGTTGGGAAGATGCTTGAGAAAGCTGGCTATGCTGTTAAAATCTTTGATTTGATTCGGCTCAAGAATTCAGATCGGTTTAATCCTTTTCATTACATGAAGTCTGAGCTAGATATTGATCGTATCTCTGAAGCAATTACTGAGGGAACGAAGAATAGCGAGCATACTGGAGAAGACTTCTGGGTTAAAGCAGAGTTGATGCTTCAACGGGCATTGATTGGTTATCTCTATTTTGACTCTAAGGATCCTGAAACTGGAGTCCAGTTATACATGCCAAACTTGGGTCACGTTGCGGATCTATTAAGAAATATGTATCGAGAGGATCCAGATGTACCAAGTCCTGTCGAGCAGATGTTTGAAGAACTGAACGAACATCAACCTAACAACTATGCTTATAAACAGTGGAAATTATTCCAAAACTTCAGAGGCGAGACAAGAAACAGTGTGGTAGCGATTTTGTCTTCTCGCTATTCTATCTTCGACCACGAAGATGTCCGAAACTTGATTAGTGAGGATACCATGGAAATGGATACCTGGAATACGAAAAAGACAGCCGTTTTTATTGCTATTCCTGAAACCAATAACGCCTTTAATTTTCTTTCCTCAATCTTGTTTGCGATTGGATTTGAGGTTCTCACACATAAGGCTGATGATATCTTGCAAGGTAAAGTACCTGGCTACAGTAGAAAAAATCTTCGCCACATTCAGTTTATCTTCGACGAGTTTGCGCAAATTGGCCGTATTCCAAACTTCGCCCAGGTTCTCTCTTCGATTCGTAGTCGTGAGATGTCTATTAAGATTATCATTCAAGCTGTCAATCAGCTAGAATCACTATATAAAAGCGATTGGAAGACCATCTTTAATAACTGTGCTACTCACCTATTTTTAGGAACCAATGACAAGGATACAATGGAATACTATTCTACAAGGTCAGGTAAGCAGACGATACGCACTCGATCCACTTCAAAATCGCATAGTTATCGGAACGGATCCTCAAGTGAAAATAAACAAATTCAAGGCCGTCCCCTTCTAACTCCAGATGAAGTCGCAAGAATTGGGGTAGAAGAAGGATTGGTTTTTATTTCTAAACAAAATGTCTTCAGAGATAAAAAAGCAAGTGTCTATGATCATCCTAGAAAAGATGAGATTGCAAGTTCTCCTGAAGACAAAGAAAACTGGTACGAATATACTCGAAAAGGAACAGACATCGATGGCTTGCTTTTATATGCCAACGATTTGACTCCGCAGCTAAAAGAGTTATTCGTGGCCTAACATACAGAAAGGATAGAAGGATGGAAACACCTAAAACACAATTAGGATACCTGGAGAGTATCTCGCAGGTTCTAGCATTAAAGCTAGAAAATTTAGCCCCAGAACGTTATGCTATTTGGCAGCTACTTAAACAGGCAGATGAGGAGACTTTTTATCAATTAGCTCCTCATCTTTTTGTGACAACGAATCAGGAAGATCCATTAGTTGTTAGTGAACTAGATGCAACTCCTGAAGGATATCTTTTATTTAAGGAACTAGTTGAGGAGGAAACAGTATGCCCTTAACAAAAGCACAGGCAAAATCGCTGGATATTTTAGAAGTAGCTCGTAGTCTCGGAATGGAAATGAAGAGAAAGTCACACCGAGAGTATTATTGGGCTGAACATGACTCATTTAAGATCGATACGGTCAAGAATACCTGGCATTGGTATTCTCAAAACCTCTTTGGTGATACCATCAATCTCGTGCAACAAATGCAAAATGTCAGCTATAAAGATGCTATGGTATTCTTGGAGACAGGATCCTTTCCTGAAGCAAAATCAGTAGAGGAGGAACGTAAACCTTTCAACTATACACTAGCTCCTTACGAACAACCATTTGTGGAGGCGAGGTCCTATCTCAAGGAGATTAGAGGTCTCTCTGATGATACAATCGACTTCTTCATGGAGAAGGGAGTATTAGCCCAAGCTAAACGTAAGGATAAAGATGGTGTTATAGAAGATGTCTTAGTTTTTAAATACTTGGACAGAAATCAGCAACTGGTAGGTGCGAGCCTCCAGGGACTTGTTCCTGATCAAGAACGTCATCCTGGCAAAGGATACTTGAAACAAATCATGTACCAATCAGAAGCTATCAGCGGATTAAACGTGTCTATAGGGTCTCCTAAACGTTTAATTGTAACGGAGGCACCCATTGACCTTATGAGCTATTATGAGCTTCATAAGGACGAATTAAACGATGTTCGACTGGTTGCGATGGAAGGATTGAAAGAGGGAGTATTATCCCACTATGTTCTTGAAATATTACAGGAGCGAGGGGATATTCCTATGGATGAAAGGGATTATACCAAGTCTAGTGAGCTAGCACGTACCTCAAGATTCTTATCTGTTGCAGCGGAAACTTCCACACTTTTCCAAGATCACAAATACGATGATCTTATCACGCTGGCAGTTGATCGTGATAAAGCAGGTACAGACTTTATTACTAAACTACGGGAGAAAAAAATCCCAGTTGTCGATGCAAGACCACCAAAACGTGAGGGCCAGGAGAAGACAGACTGGAATGAGATCCTGAAGCAGGAAAAACAACTGGAGCAAACGGAGGAAATTCAAGCATCAAGTCACTTTCCTGATACCAGCCACCTCTCTCCTGAAGATGCAACATGGTTGAAGGAAAACTGGAATAATATAGGTTTTTCAGTAGAGCCTAGAAAACAAATGGTCATTGATTCGGACAAAACAGTGACCTATGAAAAACCTTCCAATCCTCTTGGAGATGGTAGGGAGCCTAAAAAACAAATTCAGAGCACAGAAAAAGCTCCTGAGAACTCTCAGGAGCAAATGAATGATAGGACCAGTGGTGGCACGGGTTCTTTACAGCCTAAAGCTGAAGGCAGTACCTCACCTGTACTTGAAACAAGTACCTTTGAGCAAACTGTTACCAGTCACCCGACATCATCCTATCCTTACTTACAGTTTAGCACAAATTATGATAAAGTGCAACGGCGAGTGGGGAATTATCACCCAATTACACCTGCCGATTTAAGACGTTTGAACCAATATGCGCCCTCCATTCAAAGTACAGCGTCCTGGTATTTAAGTGAAATAGCTGACAGTAAGATCAGCTTTGTTTATGTGGATCATGGAGAGGAGAATGTGCTTCAGGTGACTTTTCAAAAGGATAACTTTATCCATCTTTCAGGGATTAGACCTTTTGAAGAGGGAAAGGGAGCAGCAAATTTCCTAGATGATATTGCAAATGGTCAGGGGCATTATGACGGTATGTTGATTAGTAATGCAATTAAGGATAAATTACAGGTTCTTCCTATGTTGCGTGATATTTTAGATCCACATTCTTTTGTTTTAGATGATTTGAGCAGTGTTGAAAAGCTTCACAATCTCAATATGAGTGAAGCTATTAAAGCAAAAGATGAAGATTTCTTGCTACTGTTTAAAGATATCGGAGATGAAAAAATTCCAGCCTCTCTTATGAAACTCAAGGGAGAGCTTGCAACTAATGTTAAATCGTTGGATGAAAAGATCATTCTCGGTGTTTATAGAGAGCGAGGTGGTCACATTGAGCAACTTTCAATCAATGAAGAATATGTTAAAGACAATGGTGCAGAAATGCTGTCAGTTTTGAAGAATAAGCAGTTTGAAGAAGTTTCTAAAAAAATTGAACAAACAACGCTAGAGAACACACTGAATAGCCCCCTACTTGATTCGGCTACGTTTACTCAAGTCTTAGATACTGTCTATAATTTAGGTGTGCCAGCTGATATCTCAAAGACTCCAGAAGAATTTCATCAAGCCTGGAATCAGTATCTTGACTATGCGAAACTGCACAATGATAAATTTGATCAGATTGTTGCTGCAGCTGGAGAAGATCATCTCCTAGATACAAATTCAGATTTTTATAAAGAATGGCAACAAGATCACATCTATAAGGAGAACTACCATGTACGTCTTCAATGGGCTGAGGAGCGACCAGATGGGCCTAAATTGCCATTTAAAGAAACCGAGCTGATATCTTATCAAGATTTCGCTAGGGAGCTATATAAGGCCAACCAGAGCTTTTATCAGTTACATCAGGAAGGGCTAAAACAAGTGACTGGTGGTCACCCAGAAGGCTACATCTCTCCAACAAAGGTCCAGTTTAGTATCTACGCTCCTGATGGTGAACTGATCCAGGATAGCATTCGTTACAATATCGGTGAGGAGATTAACCCAATCACTCATAAAGAAAGACTTGGAACACGAGAAATGAGGGAGCACCCAGAATTGATGAAGATAGATGGGACCATATTCACTCAGTATCATCTGGAGAGATTGGCGAGTGAGTTAGATATTTCTCAGTTTAGTTACGCTTTGGAAGATACTCCTTACGCAGAACAACTTTTATCTCAAGTACCTTACGGAGTGTCAGAAAATAGTCCGATTGGTTTTTCGGATAGTAGTCATGATAGTCGTCTAGGATTTATTTCTTTTGATGGAATGGATAGTGTTGAGGTCGAAAATCTATCTGCTTGGTTTGAGAAGTTGGGTGTCAAGGACTCACCTATGGAACAAGTAGCTCTTGTAGAAAAATGGCAAAAAGAGATTAAAGATTTATCAGAAAAAGTTGAACAAACGATCGCAACCGTTCGAGATGAATTTGAGAAATCACAAGATGAAGAAATCAAACTAGAAGAACAAGGACGTAATAAGCAGGAGTTGAAACGTGATGCTGATGCTGACGGTGTTTCTGATGAGGAGGAGTTGCTTCAGGGAACGAATCCGTATGATTTTAGATCGAAACCAGGTTCTAAACCAGAGGTCGAGGAGAGTCTACAAGCAGATGAAGTTGTTTTAGCAGCTAGCAGTCTTGCAGTCGCAGATTTTATTCAAAATAAAGATATGGCAGGATTAAGTCGTCACCTTAAAGAAGGAATTAAGGAGTTTCTGGATTCGGATAAGTACAGAGACTATCTAACGAAAATGAGCCAACTAAATAATTATTCTAATCGTAACTTACGCTTAATTCTTGCACAAAATCCTGAAGCAAGGCAAGTAGCTTCTTTCAAGCAGTGGAAAGAAAACTTTGACCGCTATGTGAAAAAAGGTGAGAAGGCTTTACGTATTTTTAAACCTATGACGAAAATCAAAAAGGACGAAAATAACCAACCAATATTGGATAAAAATGGGAAGCCAGAAACTGTCATATTCTTTGGCCTAGTACCAGTCTTTGATGTTAGTCAGACAGAAGGAAAGGAGATGCCAAAAGCTGCAGAAGTTAAAGAACAGCTGACTGATTTGGACTATGCAAATCTTTACCGTGCCCTGATGGCTATTGCAAAAGAAAATGATGTATCGGTTCGATTTGAGGAGATGGAAAATAATAAACATGGATATTATTCTGTCCCAGAAAATCAAATTGTTTTACGTAGTAATGAGATGAACAAGGCTCAAATTATTAAAACTTTCTTACATGAGATGGCTCATGCAGAGTTGCATCATGCAGATAATCCTCAAAAAGAAAATCTAACTAGAAGCACTGCTGAACTCCAGGCTGAAAGTGTTGCTTATGTTGTTTCTTCATACTATGGTATTGATACGTCAGAGTACTCCTTTAACTATCTATCTGGCTGGTCTGCTGATAAGGAGACACTTGCTGATTTAGAAGCACAGTTAGATATTGTCCAACAAGAAGCTAAAAGTTTAATGGTTCGGATGGATCAAGCATTGGAACAATTAAGATTGAGTCAGGAGAAACAAACGAAGCGTAGTTTTGAACAAAAACTGGAGAAGTTTAAAGATCAGAGCAAGCAGGCTGTCGAAGATCACAAGCAGGAGTTGAAAGCAGATGCACAATCAAAAAAAGAGAAGGGTTTCTCGAAATGACCGAACGGGACACCCCAAATAAACCCAAGGTCAAATTAAAAACAAATCATCATCAAGGAGGACAACACTCATGACTAATGAACAAGAAGAACAACTGATTATCATCCTTTCAGACTTTATTCCAATCATGGATGGAGACAGAGTTCAAGGAGTATTGCCAAACGCTAAAGACTTGACTCGCCAAAAAGTTCTGGAGCAACTAGAGGAAGAACAGTCTCAACTACCTGAAGGAGATCCTGCTCTTTTGGAGTGGGAAGAAGAAAATATTGAGCTACTCAAGATGATTACAGATGAAGAATTTCAAGCTGTACTCACAGAAAAAATCTTACTGACAGAAATACAAATTGGGCAGTCGATTTTCCAGCCTCTAACTTCTCAACAACTTTCTGTCCTAGCTGAAAAGTTACAAGGTCAGAAAGAAAAAAGTGTAGAAAATAGTGATAAGCAATCATCTATTTTCAAAAACATCTTCAGCTGGTTGCGATAAATTGTTAGAGGTTGTACTCCAAAAGATATAGGAAAGGGGCTTGGGGATTTCCCCAAAACTGAGAAAATCAAGAAGGAAAACTACAAGGTTCTCCTTCTCTGATTTTTTTAAATTTCGCAAATGGATATCCATTTGCTACGCTTGCCGGAAGGAAGTCAGGGGTTGATGCCTAGTAAGAAAATACCAGAGACTTTGAGAGAAAGAGGATAAAAAATAATGCAGAAACGAGAAAATAGAAAACGCTATATACAAAAATTGATACGACTAACACCAGAGGAAGATCGTCAAATTAAAACAGCAATGGCCCAAATGGGAGTTCCATCTTTTCAATACTATGCGAAGAATCAATTGGTGCAAGGGAAGGTGGTGCAAATTGATTTTTCTGAATTGAAAGACCTTCGAGTTGCCATCAATCGAGTTGGGACGAACATTAACCAAATTGCCAAGCACGCTAACGAAAATCAAGGGGTTAGGCCAGAGGAAGTAGCACAAGTTATTGACTATCTATCTGAGTTGAAAGAGATGGTAGCTGCCAAACTTTCTAGCGCAGAAAAACAGAGTCTACAGGAACGGAAACGAACGGTAAGGAGTGATATAGAAGAATGGTAGTAATTAAATCTCCAACTCAAATTAAAACACCAGCTAATCTGAAGAGAGCTGTTAATTATATTCTGAATGAAGCGAAAACTCTTGTATCAGGAACTGCAGAAAGTGATCTTGATTTTCCTCTTGTTTATCATAATGGTGAGCTTCAAATGAAGCTAGTATCTGGCAATGGGATCTCTGATTTTAGTGTAGCAGATGAAGAAATGGTCATGACAAAATTAGCTGCAGCCTTTAAAAAAGGAGATGATGACTTGAAAGAATTATCTTCAGGAAAACAAGTATTGGCTCATCACATTATCCAGTCTTTTTCTCCAGATGATAATTTGACTCCTGAGCAGGTTCATGAAATTGGCCGTCAAACGATGTTAGAATTGACAGGTGGAAATTATGAATTTGTGATCGCAACCCACACGGATAAAGATCATCTTCATAACCATATCATACTTAATACCACCAATACCTCAACGCTCAAGAAATTTCGCTGGGAAAAGAAAACCTTGAAAAATTTGAGAGCCATTTCGGACAAACATGCGGCACGATATGGCGCTAAAATTATTGAGCCTACTATGAAAAATTCTTATACAAAGTATTCTGCTTGGCGGAGACAAAATAATTATCGGTTTGAAATCAAGGAACGTCTTGATTTTCTTCTGAAGCACTCTTTGTCGTTAGAAGATTTCAAACAAAAGGCAGCTGCGCTTAATATTCAGATTGATTTCTCTGGAAAATTTGTGAAGTATAAATTGCTGGATCAGCCCCAACAAAGAAATGTCCGAGATGATACATTATCGAAGAAAGGACTCTATTCTCTTGAAAAAATAAAAGAGAGAATTTCTAAGAATCAGTTAGTTTTTGATGTGGAGGAATTGAAAGAACAATATCAAGAATCAAAAGAAAAAACGGCAAATGATTTTGAATTGAAATTGGAAGTGGAATCCTGGCAGGTCGAGCAAGAAAGCAAGCAAGGCATTTACGTGCAGATGGATATGGGAGCTTTAAATAGTGGTACAATTTTAATACCTTCTCATAAAGTTGATAAAAATGAGGATGGAAACTATACCATCTATATCAAAGAGAAAGACTATTTTTATTTTCTCAATCCTGATCAATCTCAAAAAAATAGGTACATGATGGGCTTGACTGTCGCAAGGCAATTGGCCAAACAAAATGGAGAAACACTTGTAACTAAAAACGCTCAAATTTCCTCTATGCGTGAACTGATTAAGGAATATAATTTCTTAGTCGAGCACGGCGTGACAGATGGAACACAATTTCAACATTTGGAGGAGCGCTTTAATGAAAAGATAGAGGCTACCCAGGAGGAATTAAGACAGCTAGATGAGCGACTTGGACGTTATCATAAAATTGAAGGAGCACTTTTAGCCATCCAGCAATCTCCAGAAAATAGTCTTGCGGCGGTACAACTATTGGATGATTTAGGAGTTCCAAAAGATATGGGACTGGAAGATGTCAGTCAACTGATCAAACAATTTCAAATTGAAAAAGGAGCCTTACAAGAGTTCTTTGACGATACTCTAAAACATTACACAGATTATAGAGATATTAAGGAGCACGTGCGTAGTCGTGAAGAGAAAGTTGACCGACGATTTGAGGATGAAAAAGTCTTGTAGAAGTTTCTGATGTTTTCAATCTAGTCATGATTTCAGTACAGAGAGAACAGTTCTCTTTACATTTGGAGAGATAACCTTTTCTAGGAATTGCTGGCAAAAGGAAGGAGAAACTTCATTGTGAAATAATTATAAATATAATTATAAACATATTGACAAATATAATTATAATGGTATAATAGAAGTATAGAAAAACAGGAGGATATCAAATGAAGATTATCACATTTGCCGCTATTAAGGGCGGTGTTGGGAAAACAACTTTAACATTTAATTATGGGGAATGGCTGGCTAAGAAAGGGCATAAGGTTCTTTTGATTGATCTTGACCATCAGTGCAATTTAACCCAGTGCTATAATATTTACGAGAGCAAGAATACGATTGCTAATGCTTTTAAAGGTGGCGATGTGGATATTAAGCAAGTCAAGAAAAATATCAGTCTAATTCCAGGTTCAGTTCAGCTTGACACGGTGGAACGAGATCTGGAGAACAGCGATAAGAAAAATATGCTACTTTATCTTTGGCTAGAGGATAACTACGAAAAGAAGAAGTTGGATCAGTTTGACTATATCTTGATTGATTGTAGACCAGACTTTGCGACAGCTACTAAAAATGCTGTTGCGGTCAGTCACGCTATTATTAGTCCCTTGACTCCTTCAGAGTTTGGTTATAATGCCAAATTCAACCTATCAACTCGGTTAGAAGCATTCAGAAAGGATGTAATTGACTATCGTACAAGGGAATCATACATTACTGCTGAGCTATATTTCTTAGCAAATATGATCCGACCGAACTATGGATCATCAAGAGAGTTACTGGAAGCTCTGGGACTTGAAGCTAAAGAGAAGGGAACAGACAACCTTCTAGGCATCGTACCAGCAAAAGAGTTATTCAATCATTCCACGATTGATAAGATCTCTATTGCAGATATGAAGGAGAATCCTGAGCTTTATCAAAAACACAAAAAGTTTTTCGCTGAGCTGGAGCAGACTTTTTCAAAAATTTATGATACAATATAATTATATTTATAAACACAAATACAATTATAAATATAATTAGAAGGAGATTGTCATGGCATTCACACCAAAAGAAAAAGAGATTTCGCAGATTATCGAAGCAACCCATCAACCTGAGCAGATTTCAGATGTAGCCAGCTTTGAAAGTTTTGAACGTAAGAAACAATTTCAGTTTACTTTGAAACCAAGCAATCGGAAAAAATTGGATAAAATTGCTAAAGCAGCTGGAGCAAAGTCTGCATCAGATTATCTTGATAAACTAATCGAAAGTTTATCGTTATAAATATAATTATATTTATAATTAAACAACCTTCCCAATAAGGGAAGGCTTTTATTTTTGAAAGAGTCTTGCAGAAAGTTTGTGATGTTTTCAATCTAGTCATGATTTCAGTACAATAGAGAGTATGTTTAGATTTGATGAAAAAGAATTTGTCGCAGAACTAGATCGCAAACGTGAGCAGCAATTCCTGAAGCGAGTAAGAGATTATGACGAGCAGATTGCTCCCTCCATGAGACTGAGGGGATATAAGCGGATAGATAGTACAGAGAGGACAGTTGTTTTTACATTTGGAGAGGTGACCTTCTCTAGGAATCGCTGGCGAAAGGGAAAGAAAAGTTGTTATCCCGTAGATGAGTGGCTAGGTCTAGAAAAGTATATGCGTTATTCTCCTGAGTTGATTTTTCACATGGCAAAACACGCTTCTGTTTTATCCTACCGTGAAGTTTGTCGAACAGTTAAGATGGCTTATCGCCTGGAGATAACAAAGGACGCTGTTTTGAAGTCTGTAAAAATGGCAGGCAGACTCTTTTCAGATAGGGAACGCTATCGGCTCTTTAGAGGTGATGAGCAACCGAAAAAAATCCAGGCAGATAAAATCTACCTGGAGGGAGATGGTGTGCTCGTCAAGACAACATCAAGCAATGATGAACGACACAATACAGACTTAGCCCATTTCCTGATTCATACTGGAGCGAAGAAGGTTGGTAATAATCGGTATGTACTAGAGAATAAGCATGAGATTATCCATACAAGCCATGAACAAGCAAAGGAAGAATTGATAGACTATCTCTATAATCATTTTGAAATCACTGATCGAACTCTTCTTATCACTAACTCGGACAATGGTAAAGGATATTCTCGCAGAGTATTTCAAGAAATTAAGAAGGTCCTACGGATTAAACGTCATGAGCATTTCTGGGATGCCTATCATGTCAATGAAGAACTTAAACGATTCCTGAAGCCATACCCGTCTACACTACTTGATCTTGCTTTTAAGGCCATCAAAAATCATCAGAAGAGCCTGCTTCAGACCGTACTAGATACAGTTGAATCTCTCATAGAAAGCCAGGAAGCTCTTGATAATTTTTACAATTTTCGTAAGAAATTATTAAGAAATTTCTGTGACACTAGGCCACCTAAACTTAGAGGATTGTCTTCACGTGGTATCGGGGTAATGGAGAGTCAGCACCGAAAGGTCACTTACCGCATGAAACATCGAGGGATGTATTGGTCCATCGAAGGGGCTTGTACTATGGCAAGAATGATACTCCTTGAACGAATTGATCAGCTATACAATCTATTTTTTGGATCTTGGAGACAAGAGTATGAAGAATTTAGGGATACGGGACTAGGTGCAGGATTTCGTATTAACCATAGGCCACACAAAGCTGTTATCAGAAAAAGAGGGCATAAATAATACAAAAAGGCAGACAAAAGCCTCTAAAAAAAGATTTTTTAGAGGTGTTTTTGTTATGTTTTTATACAAAATAGTTGCTTTTTTGCCTAATGTGTGTTACAATAATAGAGTAAAGAAAAACGAAAAAGGTGTAGAAGTTGCTGCTTCTACACCACCGATTAAGACAAAAACACACTTTGCTTAATCAGTCAAACAATATTGTAGCATAAATAGTGCAATATAGTCAAGGGCTGGGGTGAAGTGAGAAACTTTTTCCAGTTTTTTTGTCTGAAAAATCTCGCTTTCTTATTGAGTTATAAGGATATTTAATTATTCCCAAAAATTTAGACACAAACAATCAAGTCATTTCTATTGACAATGATTCTGAAAGTGTTATACTAAGAAAGTAGCTTCGCTGATTTACTTCAAACCTGTTGTGAGGTAAGTTAACGATGCCTTAACCACGCTGTTTGCTGAGCTTGACTCCGGGCAGTGTGGCTATTTTTTTTGCAATGGTGAAAGGAAGCAAGTCATGACAAATCACATTGTATTATTTGAACCTCAGATTCCACAAAATACAGGCAATATTGCGCGTACTTGCGCTGCGACCACTTCTCCCCTTCACATCATCAAACCGATGGGATTTCCTATTGATGATCGCAAGATGAAGCGGGCTGGTTTGGATTACTGGGATAAGTTAGAGATTCATTTTTATGACAGTTTGGAAGATTTTATGTCTCAGATGAAGGGTAAACTCTATCTGATTTCGAAATTCGCGGAAAAGGTGTACTCTGAGGCAGATTTATCGACTGACGAAGCCCATTATTTTCTCTTCGGACGTGAAGACAAGGGCTTGCCTGAGGACTTTATGAGAGAACATCCTGAGAAAGCTCTCCGTATCCCGATGAATGATGAACATGTCCGCAGTCTCAATGTTTCCAATACGGTCTGCATGATTGTCTATGAAGCCCTTCGTCAACAACATTTTGCTGGTTTAGAACTCGTTCACACCTATGAAGCGGATAAATTGAAATAAACAAAATGCTTGCACTTGCAAGCGTTTTTTGTTATGATTAAAGGGTCTTCAGGGCTGGGTGAAATTCCCGACCGGCGGTGATTTTAACTAGCTATTTTAGCTTTCTCGTCGTTGTCTTGTCTCGATATACTTTAAGTATTATCTTCGACTGCGACGCCTAGGTAAATCTAAAATATCTTAGCCAAATAAGTCCGCGAGCGCAAGCTGATGTGGTGTGATTCCACAACCGACAGTATAGTCTGGATGGGAGAAGACGAAAGAATAGCTTTGTCTGTTCGGATGAGTTTATAGATAAATTGCAACCGCTTGCTCTAAAGAGTGAGGGGGAACTTTTGGGATATAAAAAGTGAGAATAGATAGAGGGATTCTTTCCAACTTCTTCTGATTTTATAGAAAATTGGAGGAACCTGTTATGACAAACACACGTCGACTTTCGACCATTGCGATTTTATCAGCCATTTCATTTGTGCTGATGTACTTTGACTTTCCGCTCTTGCCAGCGGCGACCTTCCTCAAGATCGAGTTTAGTATCTTACCAGTCCTTGTGGGCTTGGTGGTGATGGATTTGCCTGCTGCTCTAGGGATTCTCTTGTTGCGATCACTCTTGAAGTTGCTTCTCAATAGCCAGGGAGTGAATACTTACATTGGCTTGCCAATGAATATCGTGGCCTTGGGAGTTTTTGTTATCGCTTTTGGTTTGATTTGGAAAAAGGAACGCAGCACCCTTCGTTTCCTACTAGCATCTCTAGCGGGAACTGTCGGCTTGACTGCTGCTATGTTGGTTCTCAACTATGTCTATGCGGTTCCTTTGTACGCGCAGTTTGCCAACTTTGATATTGGAAAAATTTTGGGACTTTCCAACTACCTAATGACCATGGTTTTACCTTTTAACTTGATTGAGGGTATCATCTTTGCCGTTTCATTCTGGTTGTTATACGTCCTCTTGAAACCAACCTTAAAACATTATGAGAGATAAACAAATATTTTTAATGAAGGGCAGTTTTGCCCTTTTACTTTTCGTCCTTCTTGGCTATATGGTTAAGTTCTATCCTGAAACGTTGGTCGGTTTTGATCAACCGATTCAGACTGCCCTTCGTGGGGACTTGCCAAATTATTTGACAGTTCTGTTCCGTGCCCTTACGCATTTGATTGATATCCCAGTGATTATCACCTGGGTTACCATTGCAGCCTTTATCTTTTATCGTAAGCAGTGGAAGATAGAAAGCTACTTCATGGCGGGCAATCTAGCCTTAGCTGGTCTTTTAATCGTGACCTTTAAAAATATCTACCAGCGCCCACGGCCAGCTATTTTACACTTGGTAGAAGAGAAGGGATTTTCCTTCCCAAGTGGGCATTCTCTGGCTGTGACGCTGATGGTAGGGACTCTGATTGTCATTATCAGTCAACGGATTAAAGATCCGGTTTGGAGAAAAATTGTACAAATCGTCCTTGGCTTCTACCTAGTCAGTGTGTTGCTATCTCGGGTCTATCTGGGAGTTCACTACCCATCAGATGTTCTTGCCAGTTTATGTGTGGGCTTGGGAGTCTTGTTTATCGAATTTCCTTTCTATGACAAGCTCCGCTTCCAATGGCGATTTAAAGGCAAGCAGAAGTGAGTATCGAATTTCCTTGAGGAGAAAGAAATGAAAGTCAATATAAAAGATCTCCATCCGACTCAACTATACTTATCAGAAAAGAAACTAGAAGGCATCCAGACACTTTATCAGTCGGTAGAAATAATCAATGTTGCTCCAATCAGTATTCTTGCGTTAGGAGATTTCTTGTTAATTACAGATGGCCATCACAGGGTTTATCAGGCTTTATTGGCGGGTAGGAATATGATTTCTGCTGAGTGGGATAGAGATGGTGGCGATGAACTGTATTATCTCTATGCGCAAGCTTGCGAGGAAAGAAAGATTTACTCTGTTTTGGATTTAAAAGACCGTATCCTAGCTCAAGATGAGTATGAAGCAAAATGGTATAACTGGTGCGATGGTTTTAATCAAGCAGCAACTCTTTTATTGAAAAGGAAAGCAGATGAAACAGGCCCTACAAATAGATAGTGCATTGCGTCTTGTTCCTTTTTATATTGAAATTAGTCTGGTCTAACTTGTTTTTTAACTAAAAATTTGATAAACTATGTAGTAATCGAATAGAAATCCGCAAGACTAGTAACTCAAGGGAAGTATATCAGGGAGGAGAGCCGTGACTGCAAGCTCTCTATATGAAAGCTGAGTGAATTCACTTGCGCATGGATTTAGAAATGAAGGTCTGACTTGTCAGATGAAACGGATGGTACCGCGTGTCAACGCTCCGAGTGGAGTTTTTGGCATGTGGTTTTCTTTTTATCTACGAGCGACTGATGGAGGAATTATGTCAACTATTGAAGAACAATTGAAAGCGCTTCGCGAAGAAACGCTGGCTAGCTTGAAGCAGATTACTGCTGAAAATGAAAAAGAGATGCAAGAATTACGTGTCTCTGTCCTTGGTAAAAAAGGTTCGCTTACGGAGATTCTTAAAGGAATGAAAGATGTTTCTGCTGAAATGCGCCCTGTCATCGGGAAACACGTCAATGAAGCGCGTGATGTCTTGACAGCTGCTTTTGAAGAAACAGCTAAGCTCTTGGAAGAAAAGAAAGTCGCAGCACAACTTGCCAGCGAGAGCATCGATGTGACACTTCCAGGTCGTCCAGTTGCGACTGGTCACCGTCACGTTCTCACACAAACCAGTGAAGAAATCGAAGATATTTTCATTGGGATGGGGTACCAAGTCGTGGATGGTTTTGAAGTGGAGCAAGACTACTATAACTTCGAGCGTATGAACCTTCCAAAAGATCACCCAGCTCGCGATATGCAGGATACTTTCTACATCACAGAAGAAATCTTGCTTCGTACTCACACGTCTCCAGTTCAGGCGCGTGCTATGGATGCTCATGATTTTTCAAAAGGTCCTTTGAAAATGATCTCACCGGGGCGTGTGTTCCGTCGTGATACGGACGATGCGACCCACAGTCACCAATTCCACCAAATCGAAGGATTGGTTGTTGGGAAAAACATCTCTATGGCAGACCTTCAAGGGACGCTTCAGTTGATTGTGCAAAAGATGTTTGGTGAAGAGCGTCAAATTCGTTTGCGCCCATCTTATTTCCCATTCACAGAGCCATCTGTTGAAGTGGATGTTTCCTGCTTCAAGTGTGGCGGAGACGGCTGTAACGTATGTAAGAAAACAGGTTGGATCGAAATCATGGGTGCCGGTATGGTTCACCCACGTGTCCTTGAGATGAGTGGTATTGATGCAACGGTTTACTCTGGTTTTGCCTTTGGTCTTGGTCAAGAGCGTGTGGCTATGCTCCGCTACGGAATTAACGATATCCGTGGGTTCTACCAAGGCGATGTCCGCTTCTCAGAACAGTTTAAATAAGATTGAAACCTGAAACACAGTCCTATACAGTCCTAGTCATTTTCTCTTGATGAGAACGGTGAGGACTGACTCGAAGAAAAAGAAAGGAATTGAAAAGGTCTTACTTGGTGAGATCTTACAATCAGAATTATGCTTGTATCTTATAAATGGTTAAAAGAATTGGTGGACATTGATGTGCCATCACAAGAGTTGGCTGAAAAAATGTCAACTACAGGGATCGAGGTCGAAGGTGTCGAATCCCCTGCTGCTGGTCTCTCAAAAATTGTCGTCGGTGAGGTCTTGTCTTGCGAAGATGTGCCAGAAACTCACTTGCATGTTTGTCAGGTTAACGTTGGCGAAGAAGAAGCGCGTCAGATCGTTTGTGGTGCCCCAAATGTGCGTGCTGGTATCAAGGTCATGGTGGCTCTTCCAGGAGCTCGTATCGCTGACAACTACAAAATCAAAAAAGGGAAAATCCGTGGCTTAGAGTCACTGGGGATGATCTGTTCACTTGGTGAATTAGGCATTTCTGACTCAGTTGTACCAAAGGAATTTGCAGATGGTATTCAAATCTTGCCAGAAGATGCAGTGCCAGGTGAGGAAGTCTTCTCATATCTAGACTTGGATGATGAAATCATCGAACTTTCTATCACGCCAAACCGTGCAGACGCTCTTTCTATGCGTGGAGTAGCGCACGAAGTAGCAGCCATCTATGACAAGGCGGTTAACTTTAAAGAATTTACTCTGCCAGAAACAAATGAAGTAGCAGCAGATGCCCTTTCTGTAGGCATTGAGACAGACAAGGCGCCTTACTATGCCGCTCGTATCTTGGACAATGTGACCATCGCACCAAGTCCACAATGGTTGCAAAACCTTCTTATGAACGAAGGCATCCGTCCGATCAATAACGTAGTTGACGTAACCAATTACATCCTGCTTTACTTTGGTCAACCCATGCATGCCTTTGACTTGGATACCTTTGAAGGCAATGACATCCGTGTGCGTGAAGCGCGTGCTGGTGAAAAGTTGGTGACCTTGGACGGTGAAGAACGTGAGTTGGAAACAAATGATTTAGTGATTACTGTCGCTGACAAACCAGTCGCCCTTGCAGGTGTCATGGGTGGAGAGGCTACAGAAATCTCTGAAAAATCTAGTCGTGTTGTGTTAGAAGCTGCTGTTTTCAATGGCACGTCCATTCGTAAGACTAGCGGACGCCTTAACCTTCGTTCGGAATCATCTTCTCGCTTTGAAAAAGGCATCAATGTGGCAACTGTTAACGAAGCCCTTGATGCGGCGGCTAGCATGATTGCTAATCTTGCAGGTGCGACAGTGCGTAAGGGCATCGTTTCAGCAGGCCAGCTTGATACTTCTGATGTGGAAGTTTCTTCAACTCTTGCCGATGTCAACCGTGTCCTTGGTACGGAGCTTTCATATGCTGATGTGGAAGATGTCTTCCGTCGTCTTGGATTTGGCCTTTCTGGCAATGCAGAAAGCTTTACAGTCAGCGTACCCCGTCGTCGTTGGGATATCACTATCGAAGCAGACCTCTTTGAAGAAATCGCCCGTATCTATGGTTATGATCGCTTGCCAACTAGTCTTCCAAAAGATGACGGTACAGCTGGTGAATTGACTGCGACACAAAAATTGCGTCGCCAAGTTCGTACCATTGCTGAAGGGGCAGGTTTGACAGAGATTATTACCTACGCTCTGACAACTCCTGAAAAAGCAGTTGAGTTTACAGCTCAACCAAGTAACCTTACAGAGCTCATGTGGCCAATGACAGTGGACCGTTCTGTCCTCCGTCAAAATATGGTCTCAGGTATCCTTGATACGGTGGCCTATAACGTGGCTCGTAAGAACAAAAACTTGGCTCTTTACGAGATTGGAAAAGTCTTTGAACAAACAGGCAATCCAAAAGAAGATCTACCAAACGAGATCAACAGCTTTGCCTTTGCCTTAACCGGCTTGGTTGCAGAAAAAGATTTCCAAACGGCGGCAGTTCCAGTTGATTTCTTCTATGCTAAGGGAATCCTTGAAGCATTATTTACTCGCCTGGGACTCAAAGTGACTTATACAGCAACAGCTGAGATGGCAAGCCTCCATCCAGGACGGACAGCCGTGATTTCACTCGGTGACCAAGTTCTTGGTTTCCTTGGGCAAGTGCATCCAGTTACTGCGAAGGCTTACGATATTCCAGAAACGTATGTAGCTGAGCTCAACCTTTCAGCCATCGAAGCTGCGCTTCAACCTGCTGCTCCATTTGTGGAAATTACCAAATTCCCAGCTGTTAGTCGTGATATTGCTCTACTTCTCAAGGCAGAAGTCACTCATCAAGAAGTTGTAGATGCTATCCAAGCTGCGGGCGTGAAACGTTTGACAGATATCAAACTCTTTGACGTCTTCTCAGGTGAAAAACTAGGACTTGGCATGAAGTCAATGGCCTATAGCTTGACCTTCCAAAATCCAGAAGACAGCTTGACAGATGAAGAAGTCGCACGCTATATGGAAAAAATCCAAGCATCACTCGAAGAAAAAGTGAATGCAGAAGTACGTTAACTCATCAATCCATCCTTCGGGGTGGATTTTTTCTTTTCACATAACAATTCAGGATCAAAAATAGACAGTTGAGGAGGAAACTATTTCAGAAAGCCTTTAATGAGTTATACTTAAGTTATTACTAGAGCGCTTAAAAACCTTAGATTTGGTAGATTTTTACTATAAATAATATCGATAAAAATGGACAAAAATCATTGTAAAGGCTGTCAAAAAGGAGTATAATGAGTGCAAGAAATTTCGGAGGTGAAAGATGCTAGAAGTAAGAAATCTAGAGAAAAGTTTCGGTTCCAAGCAAGTCTTGTTTGGTGTCGATTTTCAGGCAAGTCCGGGAAGGATTCTGGGCTTGGTCGGAAAAAATGGTGCTGGGAAAACAACGATTTTCCACAGTATGTTGAAATTTTTAGAGTATCAAGGAGAGATCAGTCTGGATGGGCAGGAAATTCGTCAGGAAACCTATGCTCGGATTGGTTATCTGCCTGAGGAACGCAGCCTCATGCCCAAGTTGACAGTCCTTGAACAAGTTCGTTACTTGGCGACTCTAAAGGGCATGGATGCTAAGGAGGTCAAGGAAAAACTCCCTCAATGGATGGAAAAATTGGAAGTGAAGGGGAAATTGACCGACAAAATCAAGAGTCTCTCTAAAGGGAATCAGCAGAAAATTCAGTTGATCATCACCTTGATCCATGAACCAGACTTAATTATCTTGGATGAGCCTTTTAGTGGTTTGGATCCAGTCAATACCGAGTTGCTCAAACAGGTCATCTTGAAAGAGAAAGAGCGCGGTGCAATCATTATCTTTTCTGACCATGTCATGACCAACGTCGAGGAACTTTGTGATGATATTCTGATGATTCGTGATGGGCGTGTGGTCTTGCATGGACCAGTTCAGGATGTCCGTAATCAATACGGAAAAACACGTCTCTTTGTTTCAAGTGAACGAAGCAAGGAAGAACTGGAAAACCTTCCTCATGTCAAACAGGTGAGCTTGACCAAGCAAGGCAGTTGGAAATTAATCCTAGATGATGAGGACGCTGGAAGGGAACTCTTCCCCATCCTCACTCAAGGTCAATATATCGCGACCTTTGACCAACAAGCTCCAACAATCGATGAAATCTTTAAACTAGAATCAGGGGTGGAAGTATGAGAAATATGTGGGTTGTAATGAAGGAAACCTATCTTCGACATGTCAAGTCCTGGAGTTTCTTCTTTATGGTGATTTCGCCGTTCCTCTTTTTAGGATTATCTGTAGGAATCGGCTATCTCCAAAATTCTTCGATGGCTAAAAATAGCAAGGTAGCAGTAGTAACAACAGTGCCATCTGTAGCTGAGGGACTCAAGGGTACCAATGGTATCAATTTTGATTATAAGGACGAAGCCAGTGCCCAGGCTGCTATCAAGTATGAGAAAATCAAGGGTTACCTAACCATTGACCAAGAGGACAGTGTTCTCAAGGCCGTCTATCACGGTGAAACTTCTCTTGAAAGTGGCATCAAGCTGGCTGTAACCAATAAGCTAAATGAACTGCAGTATCAACTGAATCGTTCGGCAGCTAATTTATCTCAAGAGCAGGAAAAATACTTGAGTCAAACTGTTGACTATACAGAGAAGATTGATGAAGCTAAAGAAAATAAAAAAACAGTGCAGAACATGGCGGCATTGGGCTTAGGATTTTTCCTTTATATGATCTTGATTACCTATGCTAGCGTCACCGCTCAGGAAGTGGCTAGCGAGAAAGGAACTAAAATCATGGAGGTGGTCTTCTCTAGTATCCGAGCTAGTCATTATTTCTACGCTCGTATGCTGGCTCTGCTCCTTGTGATTTTGACTCATATTGGGATTTACGTCGTGGGTGGTCTGGCTGCGATTCTGCTCTTTAAAGACCTACCAATCTTGGCACAATCTGGTATTTTAAATCATCTAGGAGAGGCTTTCTCGCTTAATACCTTATTGTTTGTCTTGGTCAGTCTCTTTATGTATGTTGTTTTAGCAGCCTTTCTAGGTTCTATGGTTTCTCGTCCTGAGGATTCAGGAAAGGCCTTGTCACCGTTGATGATCTTGATTATGGCAGGATTCGTTGGAGTGACCGCTCTAGGTGCTGCAGGAGACAATTTAGTTCTGAAAATTGGTTCCTATATTCCTTTCATTTCGACCTTCTTTATGCCATTTAGAGCTATAAATGGGTATGCAAGTGGTCTAGAAGCTTGGATTTCCCTTGCCATAACGGTTGTCTTTGCAGTCACTGCAACAGCCTTTATCGGACGCATGTATGCTAGTCTAGTCCTTCAAACGGATGATTTGGGAATCTGGAAAACCTTTAAACGTGCTTTAGCTTATAAATAGGAGAGCCTCGCAAAAGCGAGGTTTTTCTAGATGTTAAACACTGAAATCGGCAAAAATATTTTTCATATCTATTGACTTTTAGTAGTAAAATTTGGTATGATAGTAGACGGTATTGTTTACCCCATTTGTAAGGCCCCGGAACCTTTCAAATACCCCGCGGACCGGAACATCCGCCCTGTAAACAAAAACGATATTCATATAGGAGAAATCATGAACAAAACTACATTCATGGCTAAGTCAGGCCAAGTAGAACGCAAATGGTACGTTGTTGACGCAACTGATGTACCTCTTGGACGCCTTTCAGCAGTTGTTGCTAGCGTACTTCGCGGAAAAAACAAACCAACATTCACACCACACACTGATACAGGTGACTTCGTAATCGTTATCAATGCTGAAAAAGTTAAATTGACTGGTAAAAAAGCAACTGATAAGATCTACTATACTCACTCAAACCACCCAGGTGGATTGAAATCAATCTCTGCTGGTGAACTTCGTTCTAAAAATGCAGTACGTTTGATTGAAAAATCAGTTAAAGGTATGCTTCCACACAATACTCTTGGTCGCGCTCAAGGTATGAAGTTGAAAGTATTCGTTGGAGCTGAGCACACTCACGCTGCACAACAACCAGAAGTTCTTGATATTTCAGGACTTATCTAAGGAAAGGAACAATAAAGTATGTCACAAGCACAATATGCAGGTACTGGACGTCGTAAAAACGCTGTTGCACGCGTTCGCCTTGTTCCAGGAACTGGTAAAATCACTGTTAACAAAAAAGATGTTGAAGAGTACATCCCACACGCTGACCTTCGTCTTGTTATCAACCAACCATTCGCAGTTACTTCAACTGTAGGCTCATACGACGTTTTCGTTAACGTTGTAGGTGGTGGATACGCTGGTCAAGCAGGAGCTATCCGTCACGGTATCGCTCGTGCCCTTCTTCAAGTAGACCCAGACTTCCGCGATTCATTGAAACGCGCAGGACTTCTTACACGTGACTCACGTAAAGTTGAACGTAAGAAACCAGGTCTTAAGAAAGCCCGTAAAGCATCACAATTCTCAAAACGTTAATCAACACGATTATATCAACGTTTCAAAGCACTCAAGAGTTTACCTCATGGGTGCTTTTTCTGTTCACCCCAAATATTTGAACCTTGAATTTCTGTTAATACGTTCCGTTACGACTGTTGGCTTTAAAATAATTAGCTTTATCGTAAGGCTCATACCCTAAAAAGGCTAATAACTCTGCTTGAAGCAGATCGTTCATAACTGTTTCAAGGAATGAACGAAAAAATTCATCAATATCTTGCTTTTGGGCTAAGAAGTTAAGTAGTTTTGTAGTAAACTGTGTCATAGGAATAAACCCCGTTCCAGTAATGTTTCGTAACTCTACTATAACGGATTTCTTCCTGTTTGTGTTTACACGACTTATTTTACACTACCAAAAGAACTTTAGCTATTGGGTATGCAAGCTAAAGTTCTCGGCTCTATAATTTCTGTAGTGGGTAAAGCCACCATAGGAATTATAGAGTCTATTCTTTCAACATTTTCTGAAAAAGGAGTATAATGAGGGTGTAAATATGAAATCGCTTTAATGATTTAGAATCGAGGAAAGGCTTATGAGTAATTCTAGACAGAAGGGGACTACATTAGGAACCTGTGCCTCTGATCAGGTTTATCAAGTGTTGCAAACGAGTCCTCAAGGGTTAAACTCACAAGAAGTAAAAAAGAGGCAAGCAACTTATGGTCCTAACCAGTTGAAAGAAAGTAAGAAAGAACCTATTTGGTTGACCTTTGTCAAACATTTTGCCAGTCTCATGGCCCTCTTATTGTGGGTTGGTGGCTTTATTGCTGTGATTTCCCATAGCTTGGAGTTGGGAATTGCGATTTGGCTGGTCAATATCATTAATGGTCTCTTTAGTTTTATTCAAGAATATAAGGCTAGTCAAGCCACGGCAGCACTGAATAAGCTTCTTCCATCCTATACCCGAGTTCTTCGTGATGGAAAGGAAGATAAAATCCTTGCACAGGACTTGGTGCCAGGTGATTTGGTTTTCATTGAAGAAGGTGACCGTATTTCTGCAGATGGACGTTTGGTTGCTGTGACAGACTTGCAGGTAAATCAGTCTGCCCTCACTGGTGAGTCTAATCCCATTTATAAATCAGACCAAGCAGATTTGACTCCTGATAAGACTGAATTGGAATATGACAATATGGTGTTTGCAGGGACCACAGTTTCCTCTGGGTCAGGACATTTTATAGTATCTGCTATCGGTATGGAAACTGAGTTTGGACAAATTGCAGACTTGACGCAAAACCTAGCTCAGGAAAAGAGCCCACTGCAAAAGGAACTGGACCATTTGACCAAACAGATTTCGGTTATCGCAGTATCTGTAGGTCTCTTCTTTATGATTGCAGCAACACTATTTGTCCATCAGCCTCTTTCTCAAGCTTTCATCTTTGCCTTGGGAATGATTGTTGCCTTTATCCCTGAGGGGTTACTTCCTACAGTTACCCTCTCTCTAGCTATGGCTGTACAACGCATGGCTAAAGAACATGCTTTAGTGAAGAAATTATCTTCTGTTGAGACTCTTGGAGCAACCTCTGTTATTTGCTCAGATAAAACAGGGACCCTAACTCAAAATGCCATGACAGTTAATCATTTATGGACCTTGTCGGGTAATTATGAGGTGACTGGGCTAGGTTATGCACCAGAAGGGCATATTGAGAAGGATGGTGACCCTGTTTCTCTGAAGGAAAATGATCTCCTGAATCGTTTGGTTCGCTTTTCTCACTTGGCTAGTAATGCTCAAGTGGTTGCGCCAAGTGCTGACAATCCCGATTATACGGTCTTGGGAGACCCGACTGAAGCTTGTCTTAATGTTCTTGCAGAAAAAGCAGGTATTGATTTAAATGACAACCACAACTGGGCTCCTCGTATCAAAGAAATTCCCTTTGATTCGGATCGTAAACGAATGACAACGGTACATAGTCTCGAAAAAAGTCTGGATGGCAGTCACCATATTTCCATCACTAAGGGTGCGCCTAAAGAAGTGATGGAACTTTGCTCAGACTATTATGATGGTCAAGGAGCAATCAAATCTATGACTGCTACAGAACGTCAAGCAATTCTTGCTGCTAACGATCAATTTGCTCGTGACGGCTTACGTGTTTTAGCTGTTGCTTATCGTCCTTTGGAAAGCGAAGATATTAGAGAAGACAAGTGGGATATGCGGACCCTCGAAGAAGATATGGTCTTTGTGGGACTTGTTGCCATGAGTGACCCTCCACGTCAAGGTGTACGTGAAGCAATTGAGCAATGTCACCGTGCCAGTATTCGCATTATCATGGTTACAGGTGACTATGGCTTGACGGCTCTTAGTATTGCCAAGAAAATCGGAATTGTGCAGGGTGATGATGCGCGTGTTGTTTCAGGACTTGAACTAGCTGACATGGATGACGATCAGCTTAAAGAAGCGCTTAAAGGTGAGATTGTTTTTGCCCGTGTAGCCCCTGAACAAAAATATCGTGTAGTCAATGCACTTCAGGAACTTGGTGAAGTTGTTGCTGTTACTGGTGATGGAGTAAATGATGCCCCTGCTCTGAAAAAGGCTGATATCGGGGTAGCTATGGGAATATCTGGAACTGACGTCGCCAAGGAATCTGCCGATATGATTTTAACGGATGATCACTTTGCTTCTATTGTCCATGCTGTTGAAGAGGGACGTGCCGTTTATCGAAATATTCAAAAATTCCTGACCTATATTTTTAATTCCAATACACCGGAAGCTGTACCATCTGCCTTCTTCTTGTTCTCTTTGGGGCGCATTCCTCTTCCCTTAACAGTTATGCAAATCCTAGCGATTGACCTTGGAACAGATATGATGCCCGCTTTGGGACTGGGGGTTGAGCCACCAGAAGAAGGCATTATGGACAGGCCACCAAGACGCCTATCAGATCGTTTGTTAAATCGGCAATTATTATTAAAAGCCTTTGCTTGGTATGGTATGATTGAGTCTGTTTTGGCTATGGGTGCCTTCTTCCTTAATTATTGGGTTAATCAAGGACATCTGAATCATCTAGCTAGTTCAGGACCTCTTTATCGAGAGGCAACAACCATGACTTTGGGAGCTATCATCTTCACGCAGATTGGTATGGCTATGAATAGTCGCAAAGGTAGAGGGACTATTTTCAAAATCAAACCATTTGCAAATAAGATTATTAGTCTGGGGATTATCTTAGAAATCATTCTCTTTATTATCCTGTCCTATGTACCTCTTTTCCACACTCTCTTTAATACAGCTCCGATTGGTTTTGATGATTGGCTCTATTTGCTCGTCTGTCCATTTATCATTATGGCTCTAGAGGAAATAAGGCACCGACTATTTGATTAAGAGTAAGCCGGTGGCTTACTTTTGAGGCTCTATAATATTTGTAGTGGGTAAATCCCCTATGGATATTATAGAGCCTATTCTATTGTATAAAAAAAGTCCTATAAGACCTATAATGAAAAGCGACTAAACAACTCATTAGAAAGAATCATATGGAACCATTACATTTTATCACAAAACTGCTTGATATCAAAGATCCAAACATCAAGATTGTAGATATCATCAATATGGATACACACAAGGAAATCATCGCTAAACTGGACTATGAGGCTCTATCTTGTCCTGATTGCAGAAAGCAAATGAAGAAATATGACTTTCAAAAACTTTCTAAGATTCCTTACCTTGAAACGATTGATATGCCTACTAGAATTCTTCTTAGAAAGCATCGTTTTAAGTGCTATCATTGTTCGAAAATGATGGTCGCTGAGACTTCTATCGTCAAGAAGAATCACCAAATCCCTCGTATCATCAACCAAAAGATTGCTCAAAAGACTTCTATGACTGATATTGCTCATCAGCTAGCCATTTCAACTTCAACCGTCATTCGCAAGCTCAATGACTTCCGGTTTAAGCCTGATTTTTCTCGTCTACCAAAGATTATGTTCTGGGATGTTGAAACAGTCAGGGAAGTGACTGTTTCAATCGGGAGATGAAGATGAGTTTCATTGCACAAGATTTTGATAAGCTCGATATCATCACTGTTCTTGAGGGAAGAACACAAGCTGTCATCCGAAATCACTTTCTGCGCTACAATAGATCCGTTCGTTGTCAGGTGAAAATCATTACTATGGATATGTTTAGTCCTTATTATGACTTAGCTAGACAACTTTTTCCAAACGCTAAAGTCGTTCTGGATCGTTTTCACCCTTCGTTATTATATTTCTGAACTCAGGCTAAAACAGTCCACTGGACTGTTTTACTCCAACACTTAAACCGTGCTATGAGTCGTGTGCGTGTTCAAATCATGAATCAGTTTGAACGAAAATCTTTTGAATACAAGGCTATTAAGCGCTACTGGAAACTCATTGAACAAGATAGCCGTAAATTGAGTGATAAGCGTTTTTATCGCTCTAAACATCAAAAAAGAAAGGACGAATTTCGTCCTTTCTCGAGCTTAGCTTTTCTTCAATCTACTACAGTTGACAAAGAGCCAAGTTCTTTTGGTTTGTATAGTTTAATAAAATTAAATAAATCCTCTACTTCTGATGACAGTGTAGCTGATTTAAGGTGAGCGTAATAAACTGTAAATGTGATCTGGTCCTCCGGTATTAGAGGGATTTTTATTAAATCATCATCTTCATCAGAGAGTGCGATATCAGCTAGTAAACTAACGCCAATCCCTTTCTTTAAAAGTTCTTTAAGAATGACAATGTCGTCACTCTTGAAGAATATTTCTGCCCTGTTTTGATACTTCTGATTAAGAAGTTCAAAAGCTTTCAAGTGAACAAAATGTTCGTCTAAAAGGATAAAGGATTGATCTACTAAATCTTGAAAAGTGAGGGAAGAAGCAGTAGCAAGAGGGTGGTTCTTAGATAAAACGACATACAGTTCTTTATGAAATAGTTCATGCGTCTCTATTGAAGGATGATTGAGTGGTTCAATCAAACCGAGTAAGCTTGCATCAAGGTCCCCCTTGAGGAGAAGGTTTAATAACTCCACGGAGCCACCGCGGATGGGGCGTACTTTTTTTAAAAAATCAAATTCTTTTTCTTCATTTAGAGAAGCAAAGAGATACTGTATGATAATAGGAGGAAATCCTACAGTAGAGTAATGAGCCAAAGAACGATTTATTTCTTTGCGAGCAGAAATGACCTCAGGTAAGATCAGTTCTGTGTGTTTCAGAAGGATTTCTCCTTGATGAGTCAGTTTGAAGGATCGGTGTGAGGGATCGTGGTGAATCAACTTACAATTAAAGGTCTCCTCTAATCGCTTGATGGCATAAGAAATAGAAGGTTGGCTAACTTTGTGCTGTTTTGCTACGTCTGTATAGGATTGGACTTGGCAGAGATCATAAAAATACTGTAGGTCTTTTAAGTTCATAAAGGCTCACTTTCAACATCTAGGGAAATAACCAGATAAATAATATTTATCCGTATCACTTCGTTTGACTATACGTTTTTTTACCAGTTATAATGTATGTGAGTCAGGGATATCAGAGGTTATCTAAGATACTTTCGAAAATGCTTAACATCTTTTCACGTTTATCAACAGGAAGTTGTTTAATCTTCATGTTCAATCTCTTTAGTGAAAGATTTTCAGTCTTATCAGAGGTGGATTCAAGGCTACTAAAATTGAAAAACTCCTCTGGGGTCATCTGTAAGGCATCAATCACTTTTTCTAGACTGTGAATGGTCAGATTCACACTTTGGTTTTCTAGTTGATTGATATACTTAAGACCAAGTCCCGCCTGTTCAGAAAGTTCTTCCTGGCTCATTTTGTTTTTTGTACGAAAATATTTCACTTTTTGGGAAATATATTGTTGTAAATAGTTTTTAGTTGTCATATAAATAGAATACAAGTTTTGTATGACAAAAAAACACCTTAAAAAACACAAAGTACTCTATAGCAAACTTAAAGGATATTTATTTTAATTAGGATTACCAATTTGTATAATTATTTTGTTATACTCGAAACTTTTAGTAAAGAGTAATTGTCGAGGGTTTGATGAGTTCAGAAATTTATAAAACAACTTAAAGTGTCATCAATAATAGTGTTTTAAGTATCAAAAGGCTTATTATAAATTTTCTCGTAGACTCATTATAACATATACCTTAACAATTGTATTTTTTAAGCAACAGAGTTTTATAAACAATTCATTTTTGTGGTATAATATTAGTAAAAAAAGAGGTTGCACTATGACTGCACATGATATTTTAAACAATCCTTTCCTTAATAAGGGAACTGCCTTTACCTTAGAGGAGCGAAAGGAACTTGGCCTTATTGGGTTATTGCCACCTTACGTTCAAACCATCGAGGAGCAAGCAGTGCAAACCTATGCACAAATGCAAACAAAGGTCAATGATCTGGAAAAACGTTTGTTCTTAATGGAAATCTTTAATACAAACCGTACCCTTTTTTACTACCTATTTGCTCAACATTTGGAAGAATTCAATCCAATTGTCTATGATCCAACTATTGCTGATACAATTGAGGGGTATAGTGACCTCTTTGTAGATCCACAATATGCGGGATATCTTGATATTAATCATCCTGAAAATATTGAAGCCACTTTGAAAAATGCTGCTGGTAATCGCGAGATTCGTCTCATTGTTGTAACAGATGCAGAAGGAATCCTTGGAATCGGTGACTGGGGAACAAATGGTGTCGATATTTCTGTTGGGAAATTGATGGTCTACACGGGTGCTGCTGGAATCGATCCTTCTATGGTCCTTCCTTTAGTCATTGATGCAGGGACTAACCGTGAAGAACTTCGTAACAATCCTAATTACTTAGGGAATCGTCACGAACGGGTTCGCGGAGATCGTTACTACGACTTCATTGACCAATTTGTTCAAACAGCCGAACGTCTCTTTCCTAAACTCTACCTTCACTGGGAAGACTTCGGTCGCTTGAATGCTGCTAATATTCTTGAAAAATACCGGAAACAAATTCCAACTTTTAATGATGATATTCAAGGTACAGGAATTGTTACCTTAGGTGGTATCTTTGGTTCACTGGATATTAGTGGTGAAAAATTAACAGATCAAGTTTATCTCTGCTATGGTGGTGGTACTGCGGGTGCAGGAATTGCCTCTCGTGTTCTTCGTGAAATGGTGAGTGAAGGCCTTTCTGAAGAAGAAGCCTATAAACGTTTCTTTATGGTTGATAAACAAGGTCTTCTCTTTGATGACATGGATGACTTGACACCACAGCAAAAACCGTTTGCGAAGAAACGGCCAGATTTTCCTAATGCTGATAAATTAACAGATTTATTAGAAGTCGTTAAAACTGTTAAACCAACTATTTTAGTAGGAACTTCAACTCAGCCAAATACCTTCACTAAAGAAATAGTAGAAGCTATGTGCGAAAATACTGAACGTCCAATGATCTTCCCATTATCAAATCCAACCAAGCTGGCCGAAGCAAGCGCCAAAGATTTGATCGAATGGTCAGATGGCAAAGCTTTTGTCGCAACAGGAATTCCTGCTGATACGGTCTCTTATAAAGGTGTAGACTATGTGATTGGTCAAGCCAATAATGCCTTGATTTACCCAGGTCTTGGTCTAGGTATGTTAGCTTCTGAAGCAAGTCTTTTGACAGATGAAATGATTGGAGCAGCGGCTCATTCATTGAGTGGTATTGTCAATCCAGGTCAACCAGGAGCTCCTGTCTTGCCACCATTCAAGTATGTAGCAGATGTTTCCATTAAAGTAGCAGAAGCAGTCGCTAAAAAAGCGCAAGAACAAGGTCTTGCACGTGCTAAAGAAACTGATATGGCTAAAGCAGTTCGTGATTTGAAATGGTATCCAACCTATAAATAAGTAAATGGAAATGGGGTGTACGAGTGCGACTGGATGCTTCGTACGCCCTAAATTATACGCTATGACATATAGAAAGGGAGACTATGGAAATCTTTTTAACTTCAATTCAGAGTATTGTACCTATTATCGTCAGTATCATTCTAGGTTACTTCTTACAAGTCCGTGGTTGGTTTCAAGAGAGTTTTGGAAATGATTTATCTAAACTCATTATGAATGTGGCCATGCCAGTGGCAATTTTTACCTCTGTTCTTAAATATTTAACTTTAGATAAATTGATTAGCCTGTCTGGCGGTTTATTGTATACGTTTATCACCTTCATTCTCGGTTACCTAATGGCCTTTATAGCGGTGAAACTTTTTAGAGTGCGCCTAGGCCGTCGAGGAACCATGATTAATACCTTTGTTAATGCCAATACCATTTTTATTGGTTTGCCTTTAAACATAGCTCTGTTTGGAGATCAAGCCCTTCCCTACTTCTTGGTGTATTATATTACAAATACGGTATCTACTTGGACATTAGGTGTCTATCTAATGACCTCGGATAGCAAAGAAGGGGCTTCAAAGCAAGCTCAAAAATTCAACTGGAAGAAGCTCTTCCCAGCACCTTTATTGGGATTTCTCGTAGCCCTCGTATTTTTAGTGCTCCGTCTTCCTGTCCCAAGTTTTGCGGAAAGTACCTTGACTTATATTGGTAGTTTAACAACGCCACTATCTCTTATCTATATCGGTATTGTTCTTGCAAAGGCAGGCTTGAATACGATTGCTTTTGATAAAGATACAATTGTCACTTTGGTTGGACGCTTTATCCTAGCTCCTCTGACCATGCTTCTTGTATTGAAGTTTTTTGCCCCAAATATGGCAACAGCAGAATTTAAGACCTTTATGATTCAGTCTGCTACACCAGCTCTAGCAGTTCTTCCAATCCTTGCCAATCAAGGAAAAGGAGATGTTGAGTTTTCGACGAATGTGGTGACTCTAAGTACAGTGCTCTTTATCATTGTTATTCCAATACTCCAAACTTTATTAGGATAAGTAGGGTTATGGTCTGAGTGAAGGTTCTGAATTAGGAAATTCCCTATTTTAAAAATATTGCTTCAAATTTCATGAAATGAATCAGTAGATATCAATCTGAAAAACCCTGATATTGCGCTATTTTAAGTTCAACTGAAATCCAAACTTTCCAAACAATTTCCAAATACAGGAACGAAGGATTCAGGACTTTTAGCATTCCTTGGGGCAAGTGTTGGACTACTTGCTTTAGCAGGAAAACGAAAATATAATAGATAAAAAGAAAGAGAGCGGTGGCTCTCTTTTCTCTATTACAGTTCAGTTATATATAAATTTTATATGCTGTGAACTTTTTGGTAAAATCTAGCTCAATTCGTGTATTTTTAGGGTAAAGTTCACACCATTCAAATGAAATTTATTAAAATTTAATGAAATTCTATTTTCTAAAAAAGCGGGAAAACATTGATTTTAAGCATTTACTGAAGGTTATTCAAATCATAGTTTTTTCAACCAATATTTAATTCCTTTCGTCTGTTAATAACATGAGCTTTTAAATCAATCACATTTTGAACAGTAGGTTCATAATTTTCAATCATTGATGATCCGATAGCATACCAAACGGTATCAAAATCTGGGAAGTTATCAAATTGAACTCCTAGAATAGTTAATTTATCTTTATTTACATCAAGAGTCACAGTAAACCTACTTGTATAGTACTACTATTAGTATATAAATTTGTTAGATTCACACTAAGGAATAGAGAATGGTATTTAATTAAAAGATATAATAAACAAGAAAAAAACAGTAAACCTTTCGATTTACTGCTCTTCTACATAATTTATTAGTTATTTCATTTTCTTAACTGTTGTAAAATATCTCTGCAATCCCAACAATACAACAATACCATCAACTATAGGTATAACATACCAAATACTCTGTGCTCCAAATATGTATGGAAGGAAAATCATGGTTGGAATAAATAAAATTACTTGCCTTAGCATAACTAAAACACCAGCTGTTTTACCATCTCCAATCGCTTGGAAAAATGTCATAATCATAATCATTACCCCATAAACAATGAAAATACTATACATTATACGAAAGTTTGGAACCGCTAAAAATAGTGTTTCATCAGATAATCCAAATAAATTAAGAATCTGTTTAGCAAATCCTTCTGCCGGTATCCAAAAACAAGCTGCCAATACAATGGAACTAATAGTAAAAACATTAAATATTTTTTTTACCCTATTATATTGCTTCGCTCCGAAATTGGCACCAATAGCAGGTTGTAATCCTTGACTCATTCCCCATAGCGGAATGAAAGAAAAAGCTTGTATTCTTAATGATACTGCCATAATGGCTGCTGAAGTTTCTCCTCCATATCGAAATGCCTGACTATAAAGAAAACTCTGTTGAATAATAGTAAGTACCTGCATAAGCATAGCAGAAACTCCTACCGAAAACATCTCTCCTATTATTTCCTTTTCTTTTCTTATCAAGCCAATTTTTACAGTTTCACTTTTTTTCTTAAAATACCAAAGCGTAAATACTGCCTGAATAAATTGTGCTGTTATTGTAGCAATAGCAGCTCCCTCAACTCCATGTTCTCTAAACATTATCATTAAAACTGGATCTAATACTATATTTATTCCTGCTCCCAATGACATAATTAACATGGCTCGTTTCATTAAACCCTCACCACGCATCACCATATTAGCTGCCTGTGCAAAATTCACAAATATGGATCCAAGAAAAATAATTCGTAAATAACGAGTAGAAAGATTTAACAGTTCTCCCTTGGCTCCAAATATCATAAGAAGTTGTCCGCAAAATAAATACCCTAATATTGTAACGATTGTTGACAATAACAAAACCCAAAAGCAAAGATTCCCCATAACTTTGTCAATGGTTCTTTGATTTCCTTCTCCAATTGCTCTGGAAAGTAAAGATGTTGACCCTACACCAATCAAGGTAGCAATCCCTGTATTGATGTAGGTAAATGGGGTAGCAATGCCTACTGCCGTCATGGCTTTTTCACCAAGTATTTGACCCGCAAAAATCCCATCCATTAACGGATATACTCCAATAACAATCATTCCTAATATCGCAGGTAATGATAGCTTAATTAATATTTGTAATGGCTGCTCTGTTAACAGCTCTTTACTATTTTTATTCATACAATTACACCTCTTCTTCGTTTTCTATTAGAACGTCAATGACCATTTTTTTAAGAATGTGACGTTGTGAAATTAAATGTTCTCTGATACCCAATGTCTCACAACCTAAGATGAAAGTATTAATCAAATCATTGAGTAAATTCCAAGATTCTTTAGAAATCGTCAAACCTCCGTTTTCCTCTAACATTTGCTCAAAATCCCTTATATTACTATCCCTTATATCTTTATAAAGTTGTTGTAAGGTTTCATCTTCCTGCATCGACTGCAAGAACATAACATATATTGGAACAAATATATTGTTGGAAAGCGCCTTATCAACCATTAGTTCAGCTAATACCTCTATACCTAAAGGGTTTGGAATTTCAGCTATCTTTTTTTTAATAATATCTTCCCTATATTCACAACCTCGGATTATCATGTCGTAAAGAATTTCAGATGTACTTTTATAATGATGATACAATCCTCCTGCGGATAGTCCGGTAGCTTGTACTAAATCATGCATACTTGTGTTTTTATATCCCTTTATTGTAAAAACTTCCAATGCAATATTCTGTATTTCTAATTTTCTTTCATTTGCTGTTAGCCTTTCTCTTTTCATTTGCTCCTCCTTACCGATATGGTTGTCGGTAAGGATATCTTAACATTAACTAACCAAATTGTCAATATCTCAAATATACAAGATAACCTATAATATTTTTATCGTGTAGAAAAGTTCTTTCAAATAAGATTAAAATCCCTGACAAAGTAATCTCCATAACCATAAAGGCGATATGATATTTATAAAACATGATTTATTGTATATCAAAAATAAAAAATATTTCATTTAACTGTTGAACAGATTGTTTCCTTATTAACCTATGAAGATATTTTAAATTTTGTAGAAAATCATTGATACAAAAAGCAAGTGACTGTTAGAAAATCACTTGCTTTGTTTTTTAAACAATAATGGTGTGAATTTTGGTATTTAGTAGCTCAATTCGTGTATTTTGGGGGTAAAATTCACACCATTCAAATCAAATTAGTTGAAATTATATGAAAATCCGCTTTCTGTAAATAAGGGAAAACGCTGATTTTAAAGAGTTTTGGAATTTATTGAAACTAACTCTGTTCAAACCAGGTCTTAAGAAAGCTCGTAAAGCATCACAATTTAGTAAACGTTAATTCGAAAGAATTACGATACTTGCAAAGAGCACCTTTAAGGGTGTTCTTTTTGATTTCTAGAACATCAATACTATACAAAAGTAATTGTTCAGGCACGGCATGATGGAGCTCTTATGGGGAATTATTAAATTTGAGATGTTTCAGAAATCTGAGAAGAATTTTATGCTTTTAGAAGATCTTGAACAAGCTACTATAGGGCATGTTGCTATAATAGATTGATTAAAATAAGACTAAAAGGATGTAATACTGTACGGAACTAAATCCTTGGATAAATTATTTTGGAGCCGATATACGACGAGAACTTCGCAAAGAATTCCTACTACCTTTTGAACAATGAAAAGATAAAACATTTCTAGTTCCCTACTTCTGAGGTAGTTCCTATGAAATTGCCACCTATATAAACCGAGACTGTTTATTTATGGTATCTCTCTATTTTTTATCTATACTCGTTTAGGAGTTCCCTTGAATAAAAGCTTTCTCACTTTTGATTCTTTAGCCTTTTTCAGAGAATAGATGCGACTTTTAATAATAAGTTGTGAATTCATCTAAGCGGAAATCATTGATGGATTGATTCTATTGACATGCCAAATGATCATACCTAGCATAATTTAAGCATATCCTGAATTGTAAAGGTTTTTACCAGGCGGTTGCCATGTTGGTATTAAATTTAAATGCTTTAACATCTGTGATAGCAGAAGAATGATCTTAGGATGTTTGATTTAAGGAAAAGCCACACTCTGGTAATGGGGCATTCAGCTAGTAGTTCTAGTCCGATGATTCTTTACTTTCTTTTTAGAAACTTTCCTATTCTTTTTCTTTTATATACTGTTCAATAACATGAGTTAGTTCTTGTTTTATATTTTTTTACTCTATATAATCCAATAGATTTACAAATTCGTGAGAGATATTTTTAGACTAATAGTATCTACTGGATTTCTCAAATGGTCTTATATTTTTAATATTAGGTCTGATTTCTTTCAGTAAATGGGTATCCACAATCATAGTTTTAGTATATGAGGCTTCTCTTTTAAAGTAAGATCTGTGTTTATTTGGAAATGTTTTGGCGGTTTATTAGAAAGATTAATGATAATATAATCTTTCTTTGCTTTTAAAGTGATTGATTTATTACATATTATTTATTTGATTTATATTTCAGAGGAGAGATAATGAATAATAAGTAAAGGCGGTTGATAAAGCTAAGATGGTACGTATTTCATTGTAAGACGATTTTAATTATTCTGAATACTTTATATTGAACTCTCCACGTGGAAACTAGTCTATTAATTTATGGAAATTACTAGACTATAATCAGTAATTATTGTATACTAGAGGTGGCATTTTGCTATATTTCCATCTGACCAAGAGTAATGATACTCCTGCTAAAGATTGAATTGAATAAATATTTTAAATAGTATAATAGTGTAATTGTTTTTCAAAGCAAGTGTTACAAGTATGTTATCGTGTAACAAATCATGCGATTGAAAGGGGTGTTGCCTACTGGAAAAAGAAGATGCACTATTCAATCAATTTCAATCATTTAGAAAGGAAAAATCATGAAATTAAAAAAATTGTGGCTCTATATTTTTACGCCACTTCTAGTCCTCTTTGGCTCGATGGCTCTATCAAATCCAGTACAGGCGCAAGATTTGACAGATAAGGTCACATTGTCAAATGTTGAAATACGAAATTCGGGGTCTGGTGTAGCTGACGAAACTTTTTGGCATTCTAAGGGACAAAAAGAGGTACGAGCTCTCTATTATGGAGAGTATAGCTTTTCTAATCTATCTGCAGGGGAAATAAAGAATGGTGATTATTTCACCGTAAAAGCTCCAGATGGTCTAGATCTAGTTGACGCAACATTTGAATTAAAGGATAGTGTGAGCGGAGAGGTCCTGGGGCAAGTCATAGCAGATAGTGCTACGAGGACAATAACTTTTACATTTAATGAAAAAGTTGAAAGTAAGCAAAATATTAGAGGGACATTTAATGTTACTTCAATGCTAAAAACAACTGGAGAAGTGAATAAAGTCACGTATCGCTTACCTGGGGATAAAGAACAAACAATAACCTTTAAACCATTTGGTAGTGATAGCCAAGATGTGCCAGTTGAAGGCGAAATTGGTTATAAGGGTGGATGGACAAATTCTGATACGGACTATCTAGCCTGGTGGATGCGAATCAATCGTGCTGGCGAAGATTTAACTGGAAAAGTTGTCAAGATAAATGATAGCATTGACACCAGTAAGGGGTCTCTAGCAACTTATCTTGTAGATAGTTTTAAATTCTTTGAGGTAGAATATAAGACAAGTAATACAAGTAGCGCAGATGTTGTTTCCTATCGTCACGAATATAAAGTTACAACGGATCCGACAGTTTATCAAGCAAATCCAGATGATACGGCACTGTTAACCCTCAAAAATGGTGGTACTTCATTTGAACTTTTATTGCCAACCAATACAGGGACCAAAACTTTACGTTTAGAGTATAGTACGACTACTCCTGCAGATGGAACGGAAGTTGTTAACAGTGCAGGGATAACTTATGATGGTGTCCCTCAGAAAAGTTGGAAATCTTGGGATGGAAAAGATACTGGTAGCACAACTATGAAATCAGGTGTCAAATCCGTTAAAGGAGCTGGTGCAACTGTTACAGCGGATCTTGCTGGTAAAATCAAAATCACCAAGTATGATGAGGCCGATGCTACTGTGAAGTTAAGTGGTGTTGTCTTTGAAATTCTTAAGAAGAGTGATAGAACGAAAGTTGCTGAAATTACGACAGATGAACATGGCGTTGCCCTTTCTCCAGTTCTCTCAGAAGGTCAATACATTGTAAAAGAAAAAGCACCTAAGTCAGGTTATATTGCAAATAGTCAAGAGTTTGAAGTAGAGATGAAAAAAGAGGGTGTTCCTTTAAATATCTCTAACAAACGTGAGACAGTTGACTTTGAAGCTACTAAGACTTGGGTAGGTGGAAAAGCCGCAGATTATAAGAAAGTTAAGTTCGGCTTGTATGTCCATAAAGAAGGACAAACTATTGAGGACTCTAAACCTGTTTCTGGTAGCTATACTCCAGAAGTGACAGAATCCAATGGTGTTTACACTTACAAGTGGAAAAACCAACTTCCTAAGTATGATGTTGATGGAACAAAATTAATCTACTCTGTTCGCGAGCTTCAAGATACTACTGAACTTCCTTTGAAAGAAGGAGAGAAAGTCGCATCTAACGATCATAACTACGTCGTCTCTTACAATGCAGACAAGACACAAGTAACCAATACTTATGAGGTTCCAAAAACAAAAGTAACTGCTAATAAAGTCTGGACTGGTGGAACGGATAGTGTTCGCCCAAGTCTCTTCTTTAAATTGTATCGTACTCTAGAAGGTGGTGCTGCAGAAGCAGTTACAGATGCTGACCAAAAAGAAGTACCTAAGACAGACGGTGCTGTAGAATGGTCAGATCTTCCTGCGACTGATCAAAATGGTGTGACATATACCTACAGTATTAAAGAAGTTGATAAAGATGGAAATCCAGTTACTACAGTTGATGGCTATACCTCAGAACAAACAGCAGGATTGACTGTTACCAATAAGTATACAGTAAAACCAACTTCAGCTTCTCTTGAAGTGACTAAGAAGTTGACAGGTCGTGAGTTGAAAGCTGATGAGTTTGAGTTTACCTTGACAGACCAAGATGGCAATGTGAAAGAAACCGTGAAGAATGACAAAGACGGAAACGTTAAGTTCTCAGAATTGGAATTCGACAAAGCAGGCACTTATACTTATAAGATTGCTGAGAAAGCGGGTACTGCTACAGGTATCCAGTACGATACTAAAACCATCACAGCTACAGTAACTGTAGCGGACAATGGTAAAGGTGTCCTTGAAGCAACCGTTGCTTATGACGGCGAAAAAGTATTCGAGAACACTTACACTCCAGCAGGGGCTACAAGTGTAACTCTTGGAGCTAAGAAAGTTCTTGAAGGAAAAGCTCTTGAAGCTGGTAAATACAGCTTCGAATTGAAGAAAGAAGACGGTAGTGTTGTCGAAACAGTTACAAACGCTGCTGATGGAACTGTAACCTTCTCACCAATCTCATATGATGAGAGCCAAGTGGGAACTCACAAGTACACCATCTCTGAAGTTGCTGGATCTGAAGCAGGAATTACTTACGATAAGACCGTTCAAGAAGTTGAAGTAACGGTTGAAAAGGTAAGCGCAACTGAATTGAAAGCAACTGTTTCGAAAGAAGCAAAAGATCTTGTATTTACAAACAAGTACACTCCAGCAGGAGCAACAACTGTAACTCTTGGAGCGAAGAAAGTTCTTGAAGGTAAAACACTTGAAGCAGGTAAATACAGCTTTGAATTGAAGAAAGAAGACGGTAGTGTTGTCGAAACAGTGACAAACGCCGCAGACGGCACAGTGACCTTCTCACCAATCTCATATGATGAGAGCCAAGTGGGAACTCACAAGTACACCATCTCAGAAGTTGCTGGATCTGAAGCAGGAATTACTTACGATAAGACCGTTCAAGAAGTTGAAGTAACGGTTGAAAAAGTAAGCGCGACTGAATTGAAAGCAACAGCTTCAAAAGAAGCAAAAGACCTAGTCTTCACCAACAAGTACACACCAGCAGGGGCTACAAGTGTCACTCTTGGTGCGAAAAAAGTTCTTGAAGGTAAGAATCTTGAAGCTGGAAAATACAGCTTCGAATTGAAGAAAGAAGACGGTAGTGTTGTCGAAACAGTGACAAACGCTGCTGACGGAACGGTGACCTTCTCACCAATCTCATATGATGAGAGCCAAGTGGGAACTCACAAGTACACCATCTCAGAAGTTGCTGGATCTGAAGCAGGAATTACTTACGATAAGACCGTTCAAGAAGTTGAAGTAACGGTTGAAAAGGTAAGCGCAACTGAATTGAAAGCAACTGTTTCGAAAGAAGCAAAAGATCTAGTCTTCACCAACAAGTACACACCAGCAGGGGCTACAAGTGTAACTCTTGGAGCTAAGAAAGTTCTTGAAGGAAAAGATCTTGAAGCAGGTAAATACAGCTTTGAATTGAAGAAGGAAGATGGAACTGTTGTCGAAACAGTGACAAACGCCGCAGACGGAACAGTAACCTTCTCACCGATCTCATATGATGAAAGCCAAGTGGGAACTCACAAGTACACCATCTCAGAAGTTGCTGGATCTGAAGCAGGAATCACTTACGATAAGACCGTTCAAGAAGTTGAAGTAACGGTTGAAAAAGTCAGTGCAACTGAATTGAAAGCAACAGCTTCAAAAGAAGCAAAAGACCTAGTCTTCACTAACAAGTACACTCCAGCGAAAACTTCAGTTTCTGTGAAGAAAGCATGGGATGATAAGAACAACCAAGATGGTAAACGTCCAGCGTCTGTCACAGTTAAATTGCTTGCAGATGGTCAAGATACAGGTAAGACACTTGAGCTCAATGCCGCAAACGGTTGGGCTGGAAGCTTCACAGACCTTGATGCCGATAAAGGCGGCACACCTATTAAGTACACAGTAGTAGAAGTAACTGTTCCTGGTTACACTTCTAAGGTTACTGGTGACGCTGCCTCAGGATTCACTATCACAAATAGCTATTCTCCAGAAACAGTTGACATTAAAGCAACTAAGAACTGGGATGATGCCAATAACCAAGACGGCAAACGTCCAACTAAGATTACAATTAATCTTTTAGCAGACGGTCAGAAAGTCGCATCGAAAGAAGTTCAAGCAGCCGCAGACGGAACTTGGACTGCTACATTCGAAAAATTAGCAAAATATAAAGCTGGTAAAGAAATCAAATACACTGTAACAGAAGAAGCCGTAGCAGAATACGAATCAACTATTACAGACTTTACCATCACAAACAAATATGCACCAAAAGAAATCGACTACAAAGTAACAAAAGTATGGAACGACGCGAATAACCAAGACGGCAAACGTCCTGAGTCCGTAACGGTTCAACTTTATAAAAAAGTAGGAGATGCAGATCCAGTAGCCGTTGAAGGTAAGAAATTGACCTTGACAGCTAAGGATAAGACGGACGCTAACACTTGGGTAGCATCCTTCACAAATCTTCCACAATACGAAGCTGGTAAAGAAATCACTTACTCTATCAAGGAAGTAGACGTACCAGCTGGATACAAAGCCTCTGTGACTGGTCAAGTGGTGACAAACACTCATGACGTAGAAACAGTCGTTCTTTCAGGAACTAAGGTGTGGAAAGATAACAACAACCAAGACGGCAAACGTGCAGATAAAGTGAAAGTTCAAATTCTTAACGGCGACAAAGTTGTTCAAGAAATTGAAGTTTCAGAAAAAACTGGTTGGAAGTTCGAATCAAAAGCACTTCCTAAGTATGAAAATGGTACAGAAATCAAGTACACTGTTAAAGAAGTAGCTGTGAAAGAATATAAATCAACAGTTACTACGGACAAAGACGGTAAGTACACTGTTACCAACACACATACACCAGAGAAAACATCTGTAAAAGGTAAGAAGATCTGGAAAGATGAAGAGAACCAAGACGGTATCCGTCCAGCATCTATCACAGTGAAACTTCTTGCCGATGGTCAAGACACTGGTAAGACTGCGGTAGCCTCAGAAGCAACTGGTTGGACTTATGAGTTCACAGACCTTGATCGTTATAAAGACGGTCAAGCAATCGAATACTCTGTAGTAGAAGTTCCAGTTGATGGTTATACATCTGAAGTAGAAGGCTTCAATATCACAAATACACACAATCCAGAAAAACCAACACCAGGTAAACCAAATGAACCAGGAAAACCAGGACAAAAACCTCAACTTCCTAACACTGGTGAAAAAGCATCTAATGTAGCAGTAGTTGCAGGACTTGCTTTGATGGCAGTGACTGGTGGATTGTACTTTGTAAGCCGTAAAAATAAATAATCTCTAGATGAGAGATGATTTTCAGTTAGTTCTTAGGAAGTAATTGGAAAGGAAATAGTCCAGAACACTTGTTCTGGACTATTTTTTATCTTGAGAAATAAGTGACACTTTTTAATCGTTATTAAGAATCAATTTACATAAGATTAGTTGATAGTAACATAGTATTTTCAATAAATAATAAAGTATGCTCTTGAATTTTTTAGTATTCTAGCCTATAAAATATAGGGTATTGATGGAGACTTGTCATCCGAAATGAAATAATAGATCGTTAAGGGATAACAATTGATTTGAGAAGTGTTTGTCCTACTAAGTGATGAAAATGAATTCTGTGAATGGAGATGACTCGAGTAAGTTTTAGAGGAAACTATTTAAGTAGGAGGCTAGAAAAATATGGGCATTCAGTACTGTGAATTTATAAAAAGTTCAATTAAATTTTGGGATCCTTTATAGATTTTTTCACACAAGATTGATCGTGAAAAAAAGAGAAGACCAAATGGTCTTCTCAACGGGGGAACTGAATAATTAGAAAGAATCAATCAAAGAGGGTTATTAGTCTTTGAAATTCTTTGGGAAGATGAGGAGAGACAAGATAGAAGTAATGGCTGCTAAGAAGAGGAAAGCAGTTGCTTCTTGTTCTCCAGTTGCAGGGAGTAGTCTTTCCTTGTCTTCTTTGACTGTAGCTGTAACAGGAGCTTTTTCATCTTTTGATGATGAATTATCTGTTACGACTGGAGCAGGTTTTTCAGTCTCTCTTGGTAGAACATACTCAGGAAGAGTCACAACTGGTGGCGCTTCTGTTCCAACTGAGCTTTGTTTGCTACCTACCTCAATCACTCGATCTTGAGCTGGAGTTGCTTCTGTTTGGAGAACCTTGCGATTGTCACGGTCCACTTCAACATACTCAACTAAAAGACCGTCTTTTCCTTCTGATAGAACATGCTCTTTTCCTTTGTCTAATTGTGGGTTTTCGTGACGGATAGTTTTGAATGGTACTGCCTTATTGACAATTTCCAAACTTGGAAGTGTAAAGACAAGGTCCTTGACCCCTTCCTCAGGACTTGAAGAAGTAATTGGTTTTTCTGGTTGAGCAGGTTTTTCCGGATGCACTGGCTTTTCAGGATTAGCCGGTTTTTCAGGCTGCGCTGGATTCTCAGGGTTAGCTGGCTTTTCTGGTTGCGCAGGAGTTTCCGGTTGCGCCGGTTTCTCAGGCTGAGCAGGCTTTTCCGGTTGCGCCGGTTTTTCCGGTAGAGTCGGATTTTCAGGTTCAGCAGGTTGTTCAGGTTGAACTGGTTTTTCAGGCTGCGCTGGAGTTTCAGGCTGAGCAGGTTTTTCCGGTAGAGCAGGTTGTTCCGGTTGCGCTGGCTTTTCAGGCTCAGCAGGTTTTTCCGGTAGAGTCGGATTTTCAGGCTGAGCTGGTTTTTCAGGCTCAGCAGGTTTCTCAGGCTGAGCTGGCTTTTCCGGTTGAGCTGCTTCGATTTTGTTGATTTGTTCGAGAGCAGTTTCTAGCGCTTTATTGACTGCTTCCTGAGTTTTCGCTTCTTGGATTGCAGCAATGGCTTGGTCAGCAATTGTTAGCAATTGCTTCTTAGCTTCCTTGTTGGATCCAAGCTCAGCGACTTTTTTCTCGATCGCTTTTGTTAAGCTGTCCATAGCCTTATCATACTCAATTTCCGGTTGTTTTGGTTCAGCTGGTTGCTCAGGCTGGTCAGGTTTCTCAGGTTCTTCTGGCTGTTCCGGTTGCTCTGGACTAGGCTCCTCTTGGCCTCTTTGATAGTTCTCATCCTTGGATAGGATATCTTGTAGGGCACTGACCGTCAACATGACTTCTTGAACATCCACTGCATCAGCACTGAGTTGGTTTCTCAATTTTTCTAGATTTGCTTGGAAAGCTTGGCGTGCAGTAGCCGTATTTTTCAAGCCTGCTGGGTCAAAGTTGGACAGATCGTCTTTCCATTTAGAGATAGACTGGATGATATCTGCCTTGCTGTAGAGTTCGCTACCTTCGCCACGAGTGATAAATTGGTCCACTTGAATACCGATATTTTGAGACAAATCGTTTCGATCAGGATCTAGTTGAAGGGTGACTGCGTGCAAGTTTTCGTCCAGACCTTTTAGGCTAACCAGAGTTTGATTGCCTTGACGTTGGGCTGCACGACCGCTAAAGTATTTCTTACCGTCAATAGTTGAAGCATTTCCCATGCCATCTTGGTAAGGAACTTCTTTGCCATCTAGGAAGACTTTGTAGATACCATGATTTGGATCAACATAGCCCTTGATATCAAGTCCAGTACCGTAGAAGTAAGCTGTTACGGTTGTCTTTTTCTTTTGTTCATCAGTTAAGCGACCAAAGGAAGCCCAAGACTCCGTCTTTAGGTATTTATCTGCGGAATTGGTTTCATGGTTCCAGCCAGGACTGTAATCCAACTGACTAGCTTGGTCATCATAGCTTGTTTGATCCTTGATTAGCAATTCGGCTTTCATTACTTGGATGGTTGCATCGGTAGCAAAACCGAGCAGGGCACCATCAGTGACAGAAGTGAGCTTGGCTTTGAAGTCAAAGATAGAGTCGGCTTGTTCTGTAAAGTCAATCGTTGGGATGGTCACAGTCTTTTCTGTTTCTCCATCTTCAAAAGTCACATCTTGAGTTGTATCTTGGTAAACTTTACCGTGAACCCCAGTTCCAGGTTCTGTGATGAAGCGAACAGTAGCAGTTCCCTTGCTTCCACCAACACGTTTAATCTTAACAGTGACTGGTTTTCCTTTTTCGACTTCGTAGTTAGTAGACTCGAGTTCGAACATTCCCTTGCTATCATTGTTTAGGGTGTAGATTCCTTCTGTAGCAATTGGTTCACCTGTTTTATTAACGAGGGTAATAGTGTGTTGGCCAGGTGCTAAATCGCCTGTTTCAAAGATTTTTTGACTACGTTTACGGCTAGCGTTCTTAGTTTGCACATCCGCAACTTTTTGGTCATCAACGTAGACAGACATTTCTCCATGACCAGGGTCGACTGTAGAGACGACATAGGCCTTGGTTCCTGTGAAGGTATAGCTTACTTTGGCATCTTTTTGATTGGTCCACATAGAAGTGCCACGAACACCTTCAGATTCATTGTACCAAGTTGTACCGGCTGTATCCGCTGTTGTATTTGAGTGGTATTCCAGTCCAAGAGGGTAACCGTCTGTCTTCTCAATGCTAGTAGGTGTCTTGTAGACTGAGAAGTTGGTCAAGATTGGTGTAGCTTGTGCTCCTGTGATGGTCACACGGATTTTTTGTGCTTCTACAGGCTTGCCTTGAATCAAGCGACGGTAACCAACAGTTGAACCTTCTCCGTAAGTCACCCAGCGACCGTTGATTTCAACTTCAATCTTGAAACCAGAGATACGTTGACCTTTGGCGATATCTTCTTTGAGTTCGACAACGTCAAAACGTCTCTTTTGCCCCAAATCGACTGTGAAACTACCAGTTGTGGCATCATTTGAGAGCGCCCAGCTAGTATCATCTTTACCGTCAGTCAGGTGACTTTCTTTGTAGAGGTGGTTCTGACGAGTAGAACTTGCTGTTACAGTGGCACCTTTGGCAAAGTCAGTCGCATACATTTGGTCTAGGGTTGCTTTGAATTCCTTCAAGCGAGCCACATCCGCATCTGCGAATTTTCCTTCTTTGTTTGGTGGAATGTTGAGAAGGAGAGGGGTTCCACGACCAACAGACTTGAAGTAGATGTCCATCAACTCTTTGAGTGATTTCGGCTGTTGGTTGTCATGGTAGAACCAGCCTGAACGGATCGAAACGTCAGCTTCCCCCACAGAATACATATCACCATCAGGGTCGCCGTGGTTGAGGTATTCATTTTTTACATCATCTGTGATGTTGGCTCTCTTGACTTTATGCCAAACAGGGTCGCCTGCAATACCACGTTCATTTCCGATCCAGCGAACGCTTGTCGGTTGAGCAGAGAAGATGGCGATATCTCCTTCAGCTTCTTTGATGTATTTGAACCATTCATCAAAGGTATAGGTTACTTTTTGGGCACCGCTACCACGCGCACCGTCCATCCAAACTTCGATGAATTTCCCTTTATTTCCGTATTTCGGATTTCCAAGGATTTCTTTCAGTTGGTTGAGATAGTATTGGTTGTATTCTTTTTCGGTTGCAACATGGTATTTTGGATGATTGGCATCCCATGGTGACAAGTAAACCCCCATATTCATGTCATACTTGCTAGCAGACTTGGAAACTTCTTCGAGAAGGTCACCCTTTCCATCTTTCCATGGGCTAGCAGCTACAGTATGATCTGTATACTTAGAAGGGTAAGCAACGAAACCGTCGTGGTGTTTAACAACCATAATGGTTCGTTTGAAGCCAGTTTCCTTCAGGGTGCGAATCCATTGGTCTGTATCCAAGTTGGTTGGATTGAAGTATCGGGGGTCTTCTTTCCCATTTCCCCATTCAGAATTGGTATAGGTGTTCATTCCGTAGTGGATGAAGGCTGCCAATTCTTCCTTGTGGTAATCGAGTTGGGCCTTGCTTGGAAGAGGTCCATGATTGCCAATCTCAGTTTCTTTATCTTCTGGATGAGCCACTGGTGGGGTCGGAGTCGCTGGATTAGCTGTATCAGCGACCGGTTCATATTCAAAGACGACTTCATTCACCCCTTTTTGCTGGATCCTTGCTTCCAAACTAGCCTTGACTGGACGGTAGCCAGCTATCTCTTTAGCTTGGAAAGTATGTACGAAGGAAACCTCATACTCTTGACCTTCATTGTTATCAACTGTTGCTTCTGCTAGTTCAGTAGTGGTTCCTTTTTGACGGTAGTAAACTTTGAAAGAGCCTTTGTTGACTTTATAGACCACCTTGATGACACGTGTACCGGCAGGCGCTTTGCTGACAACATTGTGCTCTTCAGGCCATGTATCTTTTAGCTGTTTATTGACTGCTACGCCATCAATGGATACAATTTCGTATTTGTCTTTATTTTTTTGATAGAAGTCCGTTTTCTCAATTTCTTTTTTGAAATTGTAGTCAAATGGAGAATCAACAGCTGTCTGTTCGATGAAGGTATCATTATCTTTGACAGGATTTCCTTCTTCGTCTTCGTGTTGAATAACCACACGACCGTATTCAACTCCCTTGGTCAAGGTAGCAATCCCATCTTGGTTGAAGGAATATTCGTTGCTTCCGATAACAGCTGTTTCGTTCCGAAGCATACGCCCCTCATCAGTAAAGTAGTAACGATTTCCGTTGTCTCCCTGGTACCAGCCTTTCACACCATATTTGGCAATCAAGTCCTTAACCCATTTCAGTTGTTCAGGTGAAAGGACGAGTCCGCCACCAAAGCGATCCTTTTCAGGAACACCATTGTCAACAGTTCCGTGTTGGTGAACACCGAGAACTTTTCCTTGGCTATCTACAATCCCACCACCAGACAAACCAGATACAGAAGTGGTTTGGTAAGTGATACCGGTCGTTCCCTTATCATCATAGGACTCAACAGATCGGATAGTCCCATCTGCCTTGTAAAGTTGGCCAGCTAGGATAGGCTGTTTTAACTCTTTTGAGCTCGAGTCTGTTGGGTAGCCAATCGTACTAATGGCTTCTCCTAGTTGATGCGTCTTGTGATCCGCTAAAGGTGCAAAGGTTGCTGCTTTGTTTGGACTAGCAATTGGAAGAGGAATAGGAGCTTCTACAAGAGCAAGGTCGTTTTTATAGCCTTTTCCAAACTCTTTCTTGTTCCAGAAATGGATGTCCTTTTCTCTAAATAGAACCGTAGTCCCAGAAGATGGAAGTGAGTTTTTCTTTTCGCTGTTTGAACCAACGTTATAGTAGAACTGGGCAGATTTTCCACCACGAATGTGACCTTCGCCGGTTTCTTTATTGGCTTCTAGGAAGTTATGTGCAACGGTAAGAATCAGGTTAGGTGCTACGAAGATACCTGAGCCTGAAACGAGGTAGCGTTGTTCCCCTGCGTTGTAAGTGCTGTAAACCATAGTAGCAGCAGTAGCAGGTTGTCCCTCGTAGTTGATATGTTTGAGGTCTTGTCCACCGTTAATAATAGCACGGTTTCCATTCTCAGTTTCTTTTGGAGCTTCTTCCTTATCCTTTAGAATGCTCTTAGTTTCTACTTTTGGACTAGCTTTCTGGTCAACGATAGTAGTCGTGTCGAGTCCTTTGACAGGTGTGTCAGGATAGGCACGGTCCTGGATGTCTTCAGGGAGCAAATCAGCACTGCTGGTATCGGCAACAGGTGTTTCTTGTTTTTCAGTCTCTACTCGGCCTTCTTCTTTGACTGGTTCAGCCTTGGTCTGTTCTATATCTGTGACTTGCTCAATCTGTTTGTCAAGATTGGATGTCGTGGCAGGAGGGGTTTCGTCCGCACGCACGGTTCCAGAAGCAAAAAATGCCAGTCCGACGATGACAGAGGCCACACCTACGGTTAACTTCCGAATGCTAAATGTTTGCCCTTTTTCAAAAAGGTATCGATTCATAATATACTCCTAGTTTTTAGAAAGGCAGTCAGCTACTGCCCAAGCCCAAGTTTGACTTGGTTACAACTTGATTTAATGAAAAAACTCTCTGATAATTTGTAAGCTACCTTACCTCCTATTTATAAAGCGCTTTCATTTTAAGATAAAAAAATTTAAAAGGTCATTTCTCCCTTAAAATGACTGAAAACTTTTAATATAACAAATATACTAAATTAATGAAAGAATTGCAATAGCAAAAAAGCAAAAAATAAATATAAATTAAAGAAAATAAGTTACTTTTTAAAGAAAAAACGCATCCTTTCAAATCTCAAACTAAATGAAAGGACACGTTTTAAAAAGAAATTAGAGTATCTTTTGGAGAGACTCTTGGATGGTTTGGGGGTCTGTTTTGGAAGAGAAGCGCTCAAGGACTTGCCCATCTCGACCAATGAGAAACTTAGCAAAATTCCATTCGATTCGTTTTCCTAGAGGACCAGATTTCTGGTCTTTTAGCCAAACATAAAGAGGATCTGCTTCCTTGCCGTTGACCTTGATCTTGGCAAAGCGAGGGAAAGTTGTCTGATAGTGTATGCTACAGAAACTATTGATTTCCTCTGCGCTGCCGGGTGCTTGTCCCATAAACTGATTGCAAGGGAAATCCAATATTTCGAAGCCCTGATCTTGATAGCGTTCATAGAGTTCTTGGAGCCCTTGGTACTGAGGGGTTAAACCACATCCGGTAGCAGTGTTGACAATCAAGAGAACTTTACCACGATAGTTATTCAAGGGGATTACTTGGTTGTTTTGGTTTAAAACTGAAAAATTATATATACTGGTCATTTTTCTATATTCTCCTTATGCATTCCTGATTCAGAGTGTTTCACCTCGTGTTCCGATAAAAAGGCGTAGGTCATGGTTCCAAAGATTGCTCCAGTCCCAAGGCCACATACTAGCAAAGGTAGCAATCTTTCAATTTGGAAGAGATTTTCCCAAAAGGTATCAAGCGGAAGATGCTGAACAAAGAGTTTGTGAAAGGCTGATAAGATAAACAAGCCAATTGGAATACTGATGAATACACCCCAACTACGAACTTTAATTTGGCTTTTGCTGTAGCTTTTGTGATGGATTTCGGACTGGTCATCCTTGTCTAAATGTAAGTCGCGAACTGCTAGTCTCGCCCTAGATGAGAGGACGAAGATAAGTCCAAAATAGAGGTAGGGCATGGCATCTTGCACCAACTCTATGAAGCGTCCAAATAGGAGATAGAACAAGAAGAGTAGGAGGGAGGAGTAAACGATTTGGATCAAGGCACGGGCACCAGCCCTGTAGATTATCTCTTGGCGGCATTCATCAAAGGGGCCTTGTATGTGAAAGAACAGTTTGAGTAAGCGAGTGGTGAGATCTTCTTTTTTCATGGGAGTAATCTCCTAAATGAGCGATTTTTGATTGATTTCTTTAAAGAGTTGATAGAGAGTATAGAAGTAAACCAAACTAAAAATGATACAGATTATTAGAAATACCAGGTATCTCCAATCCATAGGATTTGTTAAAAGTTGTGGAAAGGATACGAGGATAAAACAGAGAGATGCGTTTAGAAGACGTATTTTTTTTGATTGGATTTTCTGGAATCTCTGTCCCTTGTTCAATACAGGAAGGAATAAAAGAAAGATAATCAAGAAAGGATGCTCAATATGTCCAGAAAGTAGGAAAAAGGTAACAAAGATACTGATAAAAACATGACTGATCAGTAGTCTAGCTAGTGATTTCATAAGGCACCTCCTAGTCGTCTTCTTGGTCTTTCTTTGCCTTTCGAATGCGAAGAGAGACGACAATTTGCATCATCAGTCCAAAAAAGAACGCTCCCAGTATAGTTTTTAAAATATGTTTTGAATTCAGAAGAGAACTGATGAAATTTGGATTTTCACTTGTTAGAGTATCGATGAGTGGTACTATAAAAAATATCGCTATGCCGTAGATCAGACCGGCTCTTAGACCCGGAAAATGTAGCTGTTTACTTTCTTTTTGGCTTAACATTTCGGGATCAATAGCTGTGATGCCCGTTTTCTTGGTTTGGGAGACCACATAGAGGGCAGCCATCATCGAAATGCCAAACACCACGAGAGGATAACCAATAGCGACAATTTGCGGGTATTTATAGGCAAGAACGAGCGGGATAAGATTGCCAAATGTGATCAGATAAAAGAGGACAATAAAGACCTGATTCCCGATACGATCGGCCTCGCGCCGTTTGTGTTCGTCAAGGGGACCAGAAATACCGTATATGCGTTTAATCAGTTTTTCAGTGAGAGTTTCTTTTTTCATTTGTTTGCTCCTTTTTTAAAAATCGTCTTCCCAAAAGAGGCTATTGAGGTCAGTTTGGAGGCTGCGGGCGAGGTTGAGACAGAGTTCCAGGGTTGGATTGTACTTGTCATTTTCAATCATGTTGATGGTCTGTCTCGAGACACCGATATCTTTGGCGAGCTCGAGCTGGGAAATGCCCAGTTCCTTGCGGAATTCTTTGACACGATTCATAGGGTCTCCTTTCTGACATGTCGTATATATTTGACTATATTATATTCTTTCGGGGAAGAGATGTCAAGTATATATGACATATTTTTGAGAATTATTTTCGAAGAAACTTAGCCTTGTCTGACAAGTGCAAGCTGGTCAGATTTGTGGTAAAATAGATAGGATATGACAAAAGAATTTCATCATGTAACGGTCTTGCTTCATGAAACGATTGATATGCTTGACGTAAAACCTGACGGTATCTACGTTGATGCAACTTTGGGCGGAGCAGGCCATAGCGAATATTTATTAAGTAAATTGAGCGAAAAAGGGCATCTCTATGCCTTTGACCAGGACCAGAATGCTATTGACAATGCGCAAAAACGGTTGGCACCCTATATCGAAAAGGGGATGGTAACCTTTATCAAGGATAACTTCCGTCATTTGCAGGCACGTTTGCAGGAGGCTGGTGTCCAGGAAATTGATGGAATTTGTTATGACTTGGGAGTGTCCAGTCCTCAGCTAGATCAGCGTGAGCGTGGCTTTTCTTATAAAAAGGATGCGCCACTGGATATGCGGATGAATCAGGAAGCTAGTCTGACAGCCTATGAGGTGGTCAATCATTATGACTATCATGACCTGGTTCGGATCTTTTTCAAGTATGGTGAGGATAAGTTTTCTAAACAGATTGCCCGTAAGATTGAGCAAGCGCGTGAGGTGAAACCCATCGAGACAACGACGGAGTTGGCAGAGATTATCAAGTCGGCCAAGCCTGCCAAGGAGCTCAAGAAAAAGGGACACCCTGCCAAGCAGATTTTCCAGGCTATCCGAATCGAAGTCAATGATGAGCTGGGCGCTGCAGATGAATCCATCCAGCAGGCCATGGACATGCTGGCTCTGGATGGGAGAATCTCGGTCATTACCTTCCATTCGTTGGAAGACCGCTTGACCAAGCAATTATTCAAAGAAGCTTCAACAGTGGAAGTTCCCAAAGGCTTGCCCTTCATTCCAGATGACCTTAAGCCCAAGATGGAATTGGTATCCCGTAAGCCAATCTTGCCAAGTGCCGAAGAGCTAGAAGCCAACAACCGTTCGCATTCAGCCAAGTTGCGCGTGGCTAGAAAAATTCACAAGTAAGAGGAAAAACATGGCAGAAAGAATCGAAAAAACAAGCCAGTTATTGCAAACGAAGTTTAAAGGTTTTTCACGTGTGGAAAAGGCCTTCTATGTTTCGATTGCTGCAACAATGATTATCCTGGCAGTCAGCGTTGTGTTTATGCAGACCAAGCTATTACAAGTTCAGAATGAATTGACCAAGGTCAATGCTCAAATCGAAGAAAAGAAAACAGAGCTAGACGATGCCAAGCAAGAGGTCAATGAATTGATTCGTTCAGAACGTTTGAAAGAAATTGCAAACTCCAAGGATTTGCAGCTGAATAACGAGAATATCCGAGCAACGGAGTAAGAAATGAGACAGTGGAAAGAAAAAATCATCCGTTATGCCGTTCGTAATCGTAAATCTCCAGAAGAAAATCGCAGAAGAGTAGGGAAAAGCCTGAGTTTATTGGCTGTTATACTCTTCGCTGTCTTTTTGGTCAACTTTGCGGTCATTATCGGAACGGGTAAAAAATTTGGTAAGGACTTGGTTCAAGAAGCCAAAAAGGTTCACCAAACAACCAAGACGATTCCAGCCAAGCGGGGGACCATCTATGATCGTAATGGTACGCCTATTGCAGAAGATGCGACATCTTATAATATCTATGCTATTATTGACAAGACCTACAAGTCAGCAACAGGCAAAATTCTCTATGTAGAGGATTCTCAATTTAATAAGGTAGCTGAAATTTTCCATAAATACCTCGATATGGAGGAGTCTTATGTCAAAGAACAGCTTTCTCAACCAGATCTAAAACAGGTATCCTTTGGTACCAAGGGAAATGGGATCACCTATGCCAATATGATGGCCATTAAAAACGACCTCAAAACTGCTGGTGTCGAGGGAGTTGACTTTACAACCAGCCCTAATCGTAGTTACCCCAATGGTCAGTTTGCTTCTTCCTTTATCGGTTTAGCACAACTCCATGAAAATGAGGATGGCACCAAGAGCTTGATTGGGACATCTGGATTGGAGAGTTCTTTAAATAGCATTCTGGCAGGTACAGATGGGATCATTACCTATGAGAAGGATCGTCTGGGAAATATTGTTCCGGGTACCGACCAAGCTTCCCAACAAACGGTAGATGGAAAGGATGTGTACACAACCCTTTCTAGTCCCTTGCAATCCTTTATGGAAACGCAGATGGATGCCTTCCAGGAAAAGGTAAAAGGCAAGTATATGACGGCTACCTTGGTCAGCGCTAAGACAGGGGAAATTCTGGCTACGACCCAACGGCCGACCTTCAATGCCGATACCAAGGATGGCATCACAAAAGACTTTGTCTGGCGTGATATCCTCTATCAAAGTAACTACGAGCCAGGATCCACCATGAAGGTGATGATGTTGGCCTCAGCTATTGATAACAATACCTTCCCTGGTGGGGAATACTTTAACAGTAGTGAATTGAAAATAGCAGATGCGACCATTCGAGACTGGGACGTCAATGAAGGATTGACTAGTGGTAGCACCATGACCTTCTCTCAAGGATTTGCCCACTCAAGTAATATCGGGATGACCTTGCTTGAGCAAAAGATGGGAGATGCAACCTGGTTGGACTACCTTAACCGCTTTAAGTTTGGAGTACCGACCCGTTTTGGTCTGACAGATGAGTACACAGGTCAATTACCTGCTGATAACATTGTTAATATCGCCATGAGTTCATTTGGACAAGGGATCTCTGTCACCCAGACTCAGATGCTTCGTGCCTTTACAGCCATCGCCAATGATGGGGTTATGTTGGAGCCGAAATTTATCAGCGCTCTCTATGACCCAAATGACCAGTCTGTTCGTAAGTCTCAAAAGGAAATCGTCGGAAATCCTGTATCAAAAGCGGCAGCGTCCTCTACTCGGGATCACATGGTCATGGTCGGAACAGATCCTGTCTATGGTACCATGTACAACCATAGCACAGGAAAGCCTAATGTCAATGTTCCGGGACAGAATGTTGCCCTGAAATCCGGGACTGCTCAGATTGCCGATGAGAAGAATGGGGGCTACCTTACAGGTGAAACCAACTATATCTTCTCTGTTGTGTCGATGCATCCTGCAGAAAATCCTGATTTTATCCTCTATGTGACAGTGCAACAGCCAGAGCATTATTCGGGTGTTCAGCTGGGAGAGTTTGCCAATCCAATCCTTGAGCGAGCTTCTGCTATGAAAGAATCCCTCAATCTTCAGTCAACTGCCAAGAGCTTGGATCAGGTCAGCAAGACGACAAGCTATGCTATGCCAGCTATCAAGGACTTTACGCCGGGTGACCTAGCAGAGGAATTGCGTCGCAACCTTGTCCAACCAATCGTTATCGGAACAGGAACCAAGATCAAGGAACTCTCGGTTGCCGAAGGAGATAATTTGGAAGCCAATCAGCAGATCTTGATCCTGTCAGATAAGGTCGAAGAAATGCCTGATATGTACGGCTGGACAGATGAAAATGTGCAAACATTTGCCAAATGGCTGAATATAGAAGTCGAGTGGGAAGGTAGTGGCAAAACGGTCAAGAAACAAAGTGTCCGTGCCAATACAGCCCTCAAAGACATTAAAAAAATGAAAATAACTTTAGGAGATTAAGATGATTAGTTCCATTAGTGCTGGAATTCTGACCTTTCTATTGACCTTGATAGGTATTCCAGCCTTTATCCGATTTTATCGAAAAGCACAGATTACGGGACAGCAGATGCATGAGGATGTCAAGCAACACCAAGCTAAAGCTGGGACTCCAACCATGGGAGGTCTTGTCTTCCTGATTGTTGCAGTTGTTGTGAGTTTTCTGGTTGCTCTCTTTACCCAACAATTGACCAACAATGTAGGTATGATTTTGTTTATCTTGGTTTTGTATGGTTTGGTAGGTTTTCTAGATGATTTCCTCAAGGTCTTTCGTAAGATCAACGAAGGCTTAAATCCCAAGCAAAAACTTGCTCTCCAGCTCCTTGGAGGAGTGATTTTCTACCTCTTTTATGAGCGTGGTGGCGACATGCTTTCAGTCTTTGGCTACCAAGTACATCTGGGTATTTTCTATATCTTCTTTGCCCTTTTCTGGCTAGTTGGCTTTTCAAATGCGGTGAATCTGACGGACGGGATCGACGGCTTAGCAAGTATTTCCGTGGTGATTAGCTTATCGGCCTACGGTGTGATTGCTTATATGCAAAATCAACTGGATATCCTTCTTGTGATTCTTGCCATGATTGGTGGTTTGCTAGGCTTCTTCGTCTTTAATCACAAGCCTGCCAAGGTTTTCATGGGAGATGTGGGAAGTTTGGCTCTAGGTGGGATGCTGGCAGCAATCTCTATGGCCCTCCACCAAGAATGGACCCTTTTGTTGATTGGGATTATCTATGTCTTTGAGACAAGCTCTGTTATGATGCAGGTTACCTACTTCAAATTTAGTGGTGGAAAGCGTATCTTCCGTATGACACCTGTCCACCACCATTTTGAGCTTGGAGGATTCTCAGGCAAGGGCAATCCTTGGAGCGAGTGGAAGGTTGACTTCTTATTTTGGGGAGTTGGGCTTCTAGCAAGTCTCTTGACCCTAGCCTTTTTATACCTACTGTAAAACTAACTCTTGATTACAAAATAAAACAGGATGAAGGTGATCTTCATCCTGTTTTTGTGTGCTTAAAGGTTAGTTGGAGTCATCCTTTCTTCCATTTAACATAAAAGTGGCTGTGAGGGCTAGGCTGAGGCCTGCCAAGAAGAGGAGTGGGTTGGATGCGTCCCCTGTTGCTGGAAGTTGTTCCTTAGGAGAATGATTTCCAGCTTTAGCTAGGCTAGGACTAGTTGAAAGTTGTTCAGCCTCGTGTGTCAAGGTTTCTTCATCTGAAGCACTTGGTTTTTCCTCTGTGTTAGAGGTTGTTCCAGCAGCTGGATAGACGACAGCATAGGTACTGAAATGACTAGTGATGAATTCTACCTTTCCGTCTCGAACGGTGAAATCAAGGGCTTGCAACTCCTTGGTCGGAGTGATGTAGTAGATATTTTCGACGCTAGCTGAAACAGGCAAGCGAACTAAGACAGAGCCTTTTGGCTGCAAGCTATTATTGGTTGGATTTTTAAGCTGTAGATCGTAAGCATCATAGGTCTTGCCAAAGAGTTCTTGAGCTAGGACACGTCGGCTAGAGATGTGAGAAATTCCTTCTAAGTCAGTGACTCCCCCAATGATTTCCACTCCGGTTTCTTTGTCTTTCAAGACTCGAACTGGATAGTCAGGAAGGCTAAGGGATGGAGCGGCCTGATCCCCACTAGTTCCGATAGGGTCAGTGTACTCAGGTTTTTCAACAGTAGGGGCTTCCTCTTGCCCTGCTGTTCCGATAGGTTCGGTGTACTCAGGTTTTTCAACAGTAGTAGCTTCTTCTTGCCCTGCCGTTCCGATAGGTTCAGTGTACTCAGGAATTTCTACAGTAGGTGGCACTTCTTGCCCTGCAGTCCCGATAGGCTCAGTGTACTCAGGTTTCTCGACAGTAGGAGCTGGTTCATCCCCCTTGTTTGTAGTTGGCTGCTTCTCGTCAACTTTCTTTTCATCTTTTTTAGTAAAGACGGCTACGATAGGGCTACTTGTGGTATTTCCTTGAATGGTATAAGCTTCAATCGCTTTTCCAGTTTGTCGATCAGTAGCCTCAGGGATTGGGATTTGAACTTGATTGTCTTGGATTGATAGGATAGTCTGATCTCCACTTGTAACTAGATGTGTTTCATCCACCTTACGCAAAACTAGAGGATCTTTGACACCTGGGAAGGTCACTGCGATGGCTTCCCAATCTCCAGCTGGTAGGCTTAAGGAAATGGTTTTGTCATTTTCCTTAAGAGGCGCAATGCTCGGGCTATCTATACCAACAGCAGGGGCTTTGATGATATCAAAGGAGTCTAGAGAGATTTTCTTGCGACCTTCTGGCGAATCTGGGTCAACTTGTAGTGTCAGGGTGTGCGGACCGTCAGTAAGGTTTGTAAATTCGCCAATAAAGGCCCTCTTTTCAGTTGCGCCTGAAGTGTAGAAGTCTAGACTTGGCATTTCTTTGCCATCTAGTGTAACACGTGCTCGTCCAAGGGCAAGGCTCTTCAAACCATAGATACGAATACCTGTCCCTGTAAAGGAAATAGTTGCCTGAGCTTCTGAAGCTGCACTAGAGTCGCTGTTGTTAATATCAGCGTACTTTTCCGTGCCTCCGTAGAGTTCAGGGTCAGACCAGTCTTTAAACTGGGAACCATACTGGATACGCGAATCACGATCATCCATTTTTTCAATCGTATTGCCTGTTCCAGCTAGGATCTTGAAGTAGTCTAATGAAATTTTTGAGCGCTCACTACCACGTCCTTTGTGCTGATGTTTAACACTAAGAGTCAATGTGTGAGATCCGTCAGATAATCCTGCGAAGCGACCGATGAGACTACCTTTTTCAGTTGCTCCAGCAGTATGGAAGTCAAGTTCCCCGACCTCTTTGCCATCAATTTTAGCAGTGGCAAGACCTAATTCAGACGATTTCAGTCCATAGATTTCGATACCAACGCCAGTGAAAGGAATGGTAGCAGTGAGGTCTTCGTCTGTGTAGTCTCCTTTTGAAAGGTCAGCAAATTTCTCTGTTCCTCCAAATAATTCTGAGTCTGCCCAGTTTCCAAAGGCAGCTCCGTATTGGATACGACCGTCCCGATCATCCATCAATTCACTAGGAGTTTCTACAGTGACCTGTTCAGATACTTGGGTAGGAACTTCGCCCAGCATCGCCTTGACGGTATAAGTATAGGCGAGTTGAGGTTTTAGTGAGCGGTCGACAAAGTGGGTTTGATTGGTTACAAATTCTCTAGTTGCAGAGGTTTGGCCAGATTCATCTTTTACTTGTCTTTGGATGACATAGTGGGTAGCGCCTTCTACTTGGTTGAAGGTGAGTTCGGCAGTGACTCCATTTTGTCGAACTGCTGTCAGACTGGTTACACGACCAGGGAAATGTTCAAAGGAAACGACATCACCTTTTTGTGTTGCCAGTTGGATGCGGCCATCTTTTAGGACAGTTGCCTTGACTGCTTTGCCATTGACCTTGATTTGGCTGGCTTCGATATTTGGATAGTCTACAACCAAGTCTCCGCCGACATTTGACTGGAAGGACAAGCTTTGAAGGTTTTTATCTTTCCACTTCATGCTGACTTCAAAGTTACCACGGGCAACCAGACCAGAAACCTGACCGTCTTTCCAAGCATCTGGAAGGGCTGGCAATGGCGCAATATAACCAGTATGAGATTGGAGGAGCATTTCTGCCATCCCACTAGTTGCCCCAAAGTTTCCGTCGATTTGGAATGGTGCGTGGGTATCCCAAAGGTTTTCTAGGGTTGAGTACTTGAGCTGTTCAGCGAGTAGACGATGGGCACGGTTACCGTCTAAGAGGCGAGCCCAGAGGTTGATTTTATTAGCCTTAGACCAACCAGTACCACCATCTCCACGGTGGTTGAGGGTAGCACGCGCAGCTTCTAGGTATTCAGCTTGATCTTTGCTAAAGAGCGTACCTGGGAAGAGACCAACTAGATGGGAAACGTGACGGTGGTTGTTTTCAATCCCTTCGTTGGTGAATTGTGGGCTGTCTTCTTCGTACCATTCCTTGATACGTCCCTCATTGTTGATATGAAGTGGTTTTAGTTTGTCAAATTTAGCCTTGACCTCTGTGACTAAGTCTTGGTCGACTTTCAGATGGTTGGCAACTTCCATGTAGTCATGAAATAGCTGCCAGACTAGCGACTGGTCAAAGGTGTTTCCGATGGTGATGGTACCGTGTTCTGGTGAGTAGGATGGAGAAGACACCCAACGGTCACTGGCCTGGTCATAGTGCAAGAAGGAGTTCCAGAACTTAGCAGTCTCTTTCAACATAGGATAGATCTTTTCTTTGAGATAAGTCTCATCCTTGGTGAATTTATAGTAGTCATAGACGTTCTGCATCATCCAAGCATTAGCAGCTGGCGACCAACCCCAATAGTAATTCCAACCAGGAGTAGTCCAGCCAAATGGAGTTGCTTGAGTGTGGACCAGCCAACCATTTTCTTGACCGTCTTTGGATTCGATGCCAGCGTATTCCTTAGCGGCGATACGACCATAGTAGCGCATGTCATCAATGTAATTAATCATTGGCTTGGCTGTTTCAGCCAGATTGCTCATATAGGCAGGCCAATAGTTCATTTGCAAATTGACATTGAGGTGATAGTCAGCGTTCCAAGGTGGATTATCTACAGCATTCCAGACTCCTTGTAGGTTGGCAGGAAGAGCATCTGTCCGATCACGAGACGAACTGATGAGTAAATAACGTCCGTATTGGAAGAAGAGTTCTTCCAATTTTTGCCCTTTTTCTGGGTTATAGCCTTGAAGGGCCTCTTTTGTCGTTTGAGCAGTCTTGGTTCCGCCTAGATTTAGTTTAACGCGGTTAAAGAGACTTTGATAGTCCTTGATATGGGCCTTTTTAAGTGTTTCGTAGTCTTTGGCCTTAGCTGCTTCGACAATCCCTTTAACTGTTTTTTCGAGGTCAATGTCTTTTCGATAGTTGGTTTTTGGATTCTGAGCAAAGTTAGTCTTGGCGCTGAGGTAGAGGGTCGCATAGCTTGCGCCTGTAACGGTTAGTGTCTCATCCTGAACAGTCACCTTTCCGTCCGTTTTAATTCCTAAATAGGATGCAAATTGGAGACCATTATCTTTGACAGTTCCCTTTAGAAGGATTCCGTTTTCATCTGTAGTGACATGACCATTCTTATAGTTGGAATATTCCCAAGAGTAGTTGCCATTAGCAAGCAAGTCTTCTGTCAAGCTGTTCCAAAGGGTAAAGTCAAGTGTCTTGTTTCCTTTTTTGGTCAAGTGGGTCACGGTGACATCATCAGGATAGCTGGAGAAGGTTTCGCGTTTGAAGGTGGTCCCATCTTGGGTGTAGGAAGTGGTCGTAGTGGCTTCAGTGATATCCAGATTACGGTGATAATCAGTTACAGTATCTAGTCCTTTCTTCTGGTTATTAAAGACCATGAAGATATCTCCAAAGGCTAGGTAACGTCCATACTGGGCGTTGTTTGGTCCAACTAGATTTTGTTCAGCCAGTTGTTTGGCTTTTTGGCGGTCACCAGCTTCGAGGGCTTTACGTATCTCTGCTAAGACCTTGTAGCGCTCCTTGTAGTTTCCTCCGTTATAGTCGGTGCTATCGGGTTGTGGTCCTCCTGACCAGAGGGTCTTTTCGTTGTACTGGATTCTCTCTTCCCCAATGAGTCCGAAAACCTTGGCTCCCATTTCTCCATTTCCGACAGGAAGGGCTTGTTTTTCCCATCCATCATAGGAGGGAGCTGTTGGCTGATTGTAGTTGAGTTGATAGTTTTCTTGCTTTGTCACCGGCTGATCTGCTTTTTCAGGTTCCTTATTTTCTTTAGCTTCTACAATGGCTTCTTCACTAGCTTGACTATTTGTCTTTTGAGTCTCGTTAGCTGGCTTGCTTTCGGAAACTACTGGACTTTCGGCTAGAGACGGATTTGTAGTTTCAGTCGCTTCAGCTGCTTTGGGTTCACTATCAGGCTTAGTGATAGCTTCGACAGAGGTTGGTTCAGTTTGCTTGACCTCAACACTGTCTGCAGCTACAGTGTGGTTGACTAGAAAAACAGCTCCCAGCAAAACAGAAGCAGTCCCAACCGTCAGCTTGCGGATGCTATAGCGACAGGATTTCTCCCAAAAGTGTTTTTTCATAAAACCCTCCTTTGTTTATTCGAAACCGCTTACATTTTATGAAGCAGTTTCGTTTATTTTGTTTCTATTTATCTCCTTACCTCCCATTCTAATGGTCGCTTAGCATTTGTCAAGAGCTTTTTAGCAAGATACATATTTGCTGTTGTTTTTTCTTAAAATAGTAGAATAAGTAGCAAGTAGTGCCTCTTTTCCAACTATCAACTCCTTTATTTACTACTAAAAAACAGTTGAGAGTATCCCCAACTGTAAGTGTTTATTTTGGATGTCTTTTGGCAAAGTCAACAAAGTGAAATTTTTCTAATTTATGGCGACTTTCGGTGAACTGAAATTGGCGCCCGTCTTGGAGATAGACTTTTGACTTGATTGAAACGACATAAGGGTCTTTGCCAATGTCCATGAGAATCTTGTCTCGGTCACTCGTGTGGTCAATAGTAATTTCTTTCTGAGCATAATCAATATGGAGTTTGAGGTCGTCCTCTATATACGAGTAGATAGACTGCTCAGCAATTTGCCGAGTGAGATTTGGGACCAGTTCCATATCCAGATAGTCCGTATCCAGAACCGATACCAGATCATCCACCACACGCTGGCGGACTACCTTCCAAACCATCCGAAACTCTGGAAAGCCGGTTATCAGTGAGGATTTTTTATCGATAATGATCTTGTCCAGACTGACCACATTAGTCTTAGAGCGAAGTCCAAGTTCCTGGACCAGTTCTTGGTAGCTGGTTAGGTTGGAGACAGGGAAATTGACCGTTTCTTCTTTGACGACTTGAGAACCTTGCCCCCTTATCTTTTTGATCAATCCTTCCTCTTGGAGGAGGGACAGAGCTTTTCGGACGGTGTCACGGCTCACCTGATACTGGTTCATGAGGTCGTGCTCACTGGGGAGGAAATCTCCGACAGTGTAAGTCTCGTTTTGAATGGTTTTTTGGATTTGCTTAAATAGTTGTTGGTATTTCTTCATCTTGCTTCCTTAAATGGGTTTTTAGTCTAGTTCAATGGGCACCTGTATCTATTTTACCATACAAGTGCTAGAAAATATCCAAAAATATCCTCTTTTTATCACAAACAAGTTGCATACATGTTTGGTATCGTTTACAATAGTCTTATCAAATAAAACTTGCTTTGACAAGTATAAGGAGAATAAAATGGGAAAATTTGAACAAGAAGCCAAAGATCTGCTTCAAGCGATCGGAGGCAAGGAGAATGTCACTGCCGTCACCCACTGTGCGACACGGATGCGCTTTGTTCTCGGAGACGAAAAGAAGGCAAATGTCAAGGCCATCGAGTCGATTCCAGCCGTTAAAGGGACCTTTACAAATGCGGGTCAATTTCAGGTGATTATTGGGAATGACGTGCCGATTTTTTATAATGATTTTACTGCTGTTTCAGGCATTGAGGGTGTCTCCAAAGAAGCAGCCAAGTCTGCAGCTAAGAGTAATCAAAATGTACTTCAACGTATCATGACCACTCTGGCAGAAATCTTTACACCGATTATTCCAGCCTTGATAGTTGGTGGACTAATCCTCGGTTTCCGTAATGTCTTGGAAGGGGTGCATTGGTCAATGTTGGATGGTAAGACCATCACAGAATCCTCTCAGTTTTGGGCAGGGGTTAATCACTTCCTCTGGTTGCCTGGTGAAGCAATCTTCCAGTTCTTACCAGTAGGGATTACCTGGTCTGTCTCTCGTAAGATGGGAACCAGCCAAATCTTGGGAATTGTACTCGGGATCTGTTTGGTTTCACCCCAGTTGCTCAATGCCTATTCAGTTGCCTCAACACCTGCATCAGAAATTGCAGCAAACTGGGTTTGGAATTTTGGTTACTTTACTGTTAATCGTATCGGTTACCAAGCCCAAGTTATCCCAGCTTTACTGGCAGGTTTGAGTCTGTCTTATCTTGAAATTTTCTGGCGCAAGCATATCCCAGAAGTCATTTCGATGATTTTTGTACCTTTCTTGTCATTGATTCCAGCTTTGATTTTGGCTCACACTGTCTTGGGACCAATCGGTTGGACAATTGGGCAAGGACTTTCAGCAGTTGTCTTGGCAGGTTTGACTGGTCCAGTTAAGTGGCTCTTCGGTGCTATTTTTGGTGCCCTCTACGCTCCATTTGTCATCACTGGTTTGCACCATATGACCAATGCCATCGATACACAATTAATTGCAGATGCTGGTGGAACTGCCCTCTGGCCAATGATTGCTCTTTCAAATATTGCCCAAGGTTCTGCCGTATTTGCCTATTATTTCATGCACCGCCATGATGAGCGTGAGGCTCAGATTTCACTTCCTGCAACCATTTCAGCCTATCTCGGTGTTACAGAACCAGCCCTCTTTGGGGTCAATGTCAAATACATCTATCCATTTGTAGCTGGGATGATTGGTTCAGCCCTTGCAGGCATGTTGTCCGTTACTTTCAATGTAACTGCGGCCTCTATTGGTATCGGTGGTTTGCCAGGTATCCTCTCTATTCAACCTCAATACATGCTGCCGTTTGCAGGAACCATGCTAGTTGCTATTGTTGTACCAATGATCTTGACTTTCTTCTTCCGCAAAGTCGGTCTCTTTACAAAGACAGAGGATGATACAGCCTTGCAAGCAGAATTCGTTGCCCAAGAAGAGGCAGAATTTGTGAATCATGAACCAGTAACCCTTGCTCCAGTAGAGATTGTCAGCCCCCTTACTGGTCAAGTGAAAGAATTGAGTCAAGCGACGGATCCTGTTTTTGCATCAGGTGTCATGGGACAAGGCCTAGTCATTGAACCAAGCCAAGGTGAGTTAACTTCTCCAGTCAATGGGACAGTGACGGTTCTTTTTCCTACCAAGCATGCCATCGGTATTATCTCTGATGAAGGGGTAGAATTGCTCATCCACATCGGTATGGATACAGTAGGGCTTGATGGCAAAGGTTTTGAAAGTCTTGTAGCCCAAGGAGACCACGTCACAGTTGGTCAGAAATTGATTCGTTTTGATATAGATGCTATTAAGGCTGCGGGTCTCGTGACAGAAACTCCAGTTATCATCACTAACCAAGATGCTTATACAGCGACTATCACTGGAACTTATCCAACAACTATCCAAGCTGGTGAAGCTCTCATGGTCGCTACACGAATCTAATTGAAATAAAACAAACAGGGAAGGAACAGAGGTTCCTCCCTTTTATCGGAAAAGGAGAAACAGATGGCACTTGATAAAAGAAAAGTAGTCTATCAAATCTATCCAAAATCATACAAAGACACCACTGGAAATGGTATTGGGGACTTCCGTGGGATTATCGAGAAAATCCCCTATCTAGCCAAACTGGGCGTGGATATGGTCTGGCTCAATCCATTTTATCCAAGCCCCCAACGGGATAATGGTTACGATATTTCAGATTATATGGCAGTGGATCCTCTTTTTGGTGATATGGCTGATTTTGAAGAGATGGTACGTGTCGGTAAAGAGCACAAGATTGACTTTATGCTGGATATGGTGCTCAATCATTGCTCGACAGAACATGAATGGTTTCAGAAAGCCCTATCTGGCGACCAGTACTACCAAGACTTTTTCTTCATCCAAGATCAACCGACAGACTGGCAGTCTAAGTTTGGTGGCTCTGCCTGGGCGCCTTTCGGGGATACAGGGAAATATTACCTCCACCTCTTTGATGAGACCCAGGCTGACCTTAACTGGCGCAATCCCAATGTCCGCAAGGAGCTTTTCAAGGTTGTTAATTTCTGGCGTGACAAGGGGGTCAAAGGTTTCCGATTTGATGTGATCAATTTGATCGGCAAGGATGAGGTCTTAGTGGATTGTCCTGAAAATGAAGGAAAGCCAGCTTACACAGACAAGCCCATCGTTCATGACTATTTGCGCATGATGAACCAAGCTACTTTTGGAACAGACGATAGCTTTATGACAGTTGGGGAAATGTCCTCGACAACCATGGAGAACTGTGTCTTCTATTCGTCACCTGACCGTCAGGAATTATCCATGACCTTTAATTTCCATCATCTCAAGGTGGACTATAAGGGCGGGCAAAAGTGGACTTTAGCTCCCTTTGATTTCGAAGAGTTGAAAAGTCTTTATCATGGCTGGGGCAAGGAAATGAGTGACAAAAACGGCTGGAGCGCCCTCTTTTGGAACAATCACGACCAACCGCGGGCTTTGAACCGTTTTGTGGATATCCAAAACTTCCGTAATGAAGGGGCTACCATGCTGGCTGCCAGCATTCACCTGTCACGTGGGACACCTTATATCTACATGGGCGAGGAAATTGGAATGGTTGACCCAGACTATGATTCCATGGCCGATTATGTGGATGTCGAGTCCATCAATGCTTATCAGATGCTCTTAAAAGAAGGGAAAAGTGAGCAAGAAGCCTTCCAGATTATTCAGGCCAAGTCACGAGATAATTCACGCATTCCCATGCAGTGGGATGCTTCAGAAAATGCAGGATTTTCAACAGGCACTCCATGGTTGAAAGCTGGTAAATCCTATAAAGATATCAACGTAGAAAATGAAATCCAAGGCCCAATTTTCATCTTCTACCAAGACTTGATTCGACTTCGTAAGGAAATGCCGATCATTTCAGAAGGAAGCTACAAACCAGCCTTTGAAGATAGTAAGCAAGTCTATGCCTTTGAACGTCAGTATGAGGATGAAAAGTTACTGGTCCTCAATAACTTTTATGCCACAGAAGTAGAAATTGAGCTATCAGCAGCCTACCAAAATGGACAGATTCTGATTTCAAACTATGAAGATGTAGAAGTGTCTGAAAAAATTCTGCTCAAACCTTATCAAACACTGGCTATTTATGTAAAATAGTACTCTTCACTCTTCGAAAATCTCTTCAAACCGCGTCAGCTCTATCAGCAACCTCAAAACAGTGTTTTGAGTAACCTGCGGCTAGCTTCCTAGTTTGCTCTTTGATTTTTATTGAGCATAAACGCAGCAAGGAGCTCTCTTTCATCGAAATGAGGAGCTCCTTTTTTGTCGCCTATTGCCCTTTTTGAAAGCGTAAAACAAACTAGTCAGGAAAGTCACTTTATGGTATAATATAGAAGACTCAAAAAGAAACAGGAGAAAAAGAATGGACTTACTTTTAGCAATTATCTTGATTGTGCTAGCTTTTCTAGGAGGAGCTCTTGGAGGGATGTACTTGGTTCGTAAGCAAATCGAAAAAGAATTTGCGGACAACCCACGTTTGAACGCTGATGCAGTTCGTGCTCTCTTGAGTGCAAATGGTCAAAAGCCAAGCGAAGCCAAGGTACAACAAGTTTACCACCAAATCATCCGCCAACAAAAAGCAGCTCTTGCTAACAATAAAAAGAAATAAATAGGAAAAGTCTGGGATGAAAGTTCCAGACTTCTCACTATGTTCAATAGTTCTCAAGGATAAGACTTTTTCCTTGCATTCTATTGATATTTGATTATGATTAATAGAGAGGCAGTTGACATTTTATCAAGCTGTCTATCCGTTCATTTAGGACGAGTAATCATGATGAACTATCAATCAGAAAAGAAGACTAGAAAGAAGACTGTATGGATAATCGACCAATTGGTTTTTTGGATTCGGGTGTCGGGGGCTTGACCGTTGTTCGTGAGCTCATGCGCCAGCTTCCCCATGAAGAAATCGTCTATATTGGAGATTCGGCGCGGGCGCCCTATGGCCCTCGTCCTGCTGAGCAAATTCGTGAATATACTTGGCAGTTGGTCAACTTTCTCTTGACCAAGGATGTCAAAATGATTGTCATTGCTTGCAACACTGCGACTGCGGTCGTCTGGGAAGAAATCAAGGCCCAACTAGACATTCCTGTCCTAGGTGTGATTTTGCCAGGAGCTTCGGCAGCCATCAAGTCCAGTCAAGGTGGGAAAATCGGAGTCATTGGAACCCCCATGACGGTCCAATCAGACATCTACCGTCAAAAAATCCATGATCTGGATCCGGATTTACAGGTGGAGAGTTTGGCCTGTCCCAAGTTTGCTCCCTTGGTGGAGTCTGGTGCCCTGTCAACCAGTGTAACCAAGAAAGTGGTCTATGAAACCCTGCGTCCCTTGGTCGGCAAGGTGGATAGCCTGATTTTGGGTTGTACCCATTACCCACTCCTTCGTCCTATCATTCAAAATGTTATGGGACCAAAGGTTCAGCTCATCGATAGTGGGGCAGAGTGTGTGCGGGATATCTCGGTTTTGCTGAACTATTTTGAAATCAATCGTAGCCGAGATGCGGGACCTCTTCAACATCGTTTTTACACAACAGCCAATAGCCAAAGTTTTGCCCAAATTGGAGCAGAATGGCTGGAAAAAGAGATTCATGTGGAGCATGTAACTTTATGACAAACAAAATTTACGAATATAAGGATGACCAGGACTGGTATGTCGGTGTCTGGGATGTCTATGGAGGCATCTGTAGCCTTATCAAAGATCCTCTCGAGCTTGATTTCATGGATTTAGCGCGGATTTTTTGTGACGAAGAAAATGAATTTCCGATTACGATAACGGTGATGCGCTGGTCTTCTAACTTCCGTCTGCTCTCTTTTATCGTTGAGATTTTAAATGCAGAAGCAGGACGTAACTTGGAAGTCATCCAACGTCAGGGAGCCCTACTCTTGGTTGAAGATGGGCAGCTTTTGCATGTCGAACTACCTAAAGAAGGGGTCAATGTTCAAGCCTTCTTTGAGACTAGCAAGGTCAGAGAAACTCTGCTCATTGCGACTCGTAACGAGGGCAAGACCAAGGAATTCCGAGCTATCTTTGACAAGCTAGGCTATGATGTGGAAAATCTCAATGACTATCCAGATCTTCCTGAAGTAGCTGAAACAGGCATGACTTTTGAAGAAAATGCCCGCCTGAAGGCAGAAACCATTTCTCAATTAACAGGCAAGATGGTGCTAGCAGATGACTCAGGTCTCAAAGTCGATGTCCTCGGCGGTTTGCCAGGTGTTTGGTCAGCCCGTTTTGCAGGAGTGGGAGCGACAGACCGAGAAAACAATGCCAAACTCTTGCACGAATTGGCCATGGTCTTTGAACTCAAGGACCGTTCGGCACAATTCCACACAACCCTGGTTGTAGCTAGTCCAAACAAGGAAAGTTTGGTCGTCGAAGCTGACTGGCCAGGTTACATTAACTTTGAACCTAAGGGTGAAAATGGCTTTGGCTACGATCCTCTCTTCCTTGTGGGAGAGACAGGCAAGTCAGCAGCTGAATTAACCCTTGAAGAAAAAAATAGCCAATCCCACCGTGCCTTAGCCGTTAAGAAACTTTTGGAGGTATTTCCATCATGGCAAAGCAAACCATCATTGTAATGAGTGACTCCCACGGAGATAGCTTGATTGTGGAAGAAATCCGTGACCGCTATCTGGGTAAAGTCGATGCCATTTTTCACGATGGTGACTCAGAAATCCGTCCAGACTCTCCACTCTGGGAGGGCATCCATGTCGTCAAAGGCAACATGGATTTTTATGCCGGCTACCCAGAACGTTTGGTAACTCAACTTGGTCCAACCAAGATCATCCAGACTCATGGGCACTTGTTTGATATCAATTTCAACTTTCAAAAGTTGGACTACTGGGCTCAGGAAGAAGATGCCGATATCTGTCTCTATGGTCACTTGCATGTTCCAAATGCTTGGATGGAAGGAAAAACACTCTTTTTAAATCCAGGCTCCATCAGCCAACCACGAGGAACCATCAGGGAATGCCTCTATGCCCGTGTGGAGATTGATGCCAGCTATTTCAAAGTAGACTTTTTGACACGTGATCATGGGGTTTATCCAGGCTTGTCCAAGGAGTTTGCTCGATGATTGCCAAGGAATTTGAAGCATTTTTACTGGAGCAGGAAGGAACCTTTCTCACCCCTGCTGACAATCTAGCAGCTTTGATTGATACCCATAATGCTGACCATGCGATTTTAGTGCTGAGCCAAATCACCTATACCCGTATCCCTGTTGTGACCTTTGACAAACGCTTTGTCGGAACCATTGGTCTGAGAGATATTTTGGCTTATCAAATGGAGCAGGGTTTGACAGATGAGCAGATGGCAACGACAGATATCGTCAATATGACCAAGACCGATGTGGCAGTTGTCGCTCCAGACTATAACATCACTGAAGTCCTCCATAAACTGGTGGATGAGCCCTTCTTGCCAGTGGTAGATGATGAAGGAATTTTTCAAGGAATCATCACGCGCAAGTCTATCCTCAAGGCCGTCAATGCCCTCTTGCATGACTTTAGTAAGGAATATGAGATTCGATGCAAATGAGAGATAGGATATCAGACTTTTTAGAGGGAAAGCAGGGTTTGTCTGCCAATTCCAAGCAGTCCTATAAGTACGATCTGGAGCAATTTTTAGACATTGTAGGTGAGCGGATCTCTGAGACCAGTCTCAAGATTTACCAATCTCAACTAGCCAACCTAAAAATGAGCGCCCAGAAACGGAAACTTTCGGCCTGTAACCAATTTCTCTACTTTCTCTATCGAAAAGGAGAAGTGGACAGCTTTTATCGTTTGGAATTAGCCAAACAAGCTGAAAAGAAGACCGAAAAGTCAGAACGGTTAGACCTAGAGTATTTTTGGCAGGAAAGTGACTATCCAGAGGGGCGCTTGCTAGCGCTCTTAATCCTAGAAATGGGACTCTTGCCAAGTGAGATTTTAGCCCTCAAGGTTGCAGATATCAATCTGGATTTTCAGGTGTTGCGAATTAACAAGGCTTCCCAACAGAGGATTGTAGCCATTCCTAGGACCTTGCTTTCAGAATTGGAACCCTTGATGGGGCAAACCTATCTCTTTGAAAGGGGAGGAAAAGCCTATTCTCGTCAGTGGGCCTTTCGTCAGCTGGAGTCCTTTGTCAAGGAGAAAGGTTTCCCCACCTTATCAGCCCAAGCCTTGCGGGAACAGTTCATTCTAAGACAAATAGAAAACAAGGTCGATTTGTACGAAATTGCAAAAAAACTAGGATTAAAAACAGTTCTGACCTTAGAAAAATATAGATAATGGATATTAAATTAAAAGATTTTGAAGGGCCCCTGGACTTACTCTTGCACCTGGTTTCTAAGTACCAGATGGATATTTACGATGTGCCCATTACGGAAGTTATCGAACAGTACCTAGCCTATGTCTCAACTCTGCAGGCCATGCGTCTGGAAGTAACGGGCGAGTATATGGTTATGGCCAGTCAGCTGATGCTGATAAAGAGTCGCAAGCTCTTGCCAAAGGTAGCAGAAGTGACAGACTTAGAGGATGACCTGGAGCAGGACCTTCTCTCCCAAATCGAAGAATACCGCAAGTTCAAGCTCTTGGGTGAGCGCTTGGAGGCTAAGCACCAAGATCGGGCCCAGTACTATTCCAAAGCGCCGACAGAGTTGATTTACGAAGATGCGGAGCTTGTACATGACAGGACGACCATTGACCTCTTTTTGGCTTTTTCAAATATTCTAGCCAAGAAAAAAGAGGAATTCGCTCAGAACCACACGACCATCCTGCGGGATGAGTATAAGATTGAGGACATGATGGGCATTGTAAAAGAGTCCTTGACTGGACGAGACCAGTTGCGCTTGCAGGATTTGTTCAAGGAAGCCCAGAATGTCCAAGAGGTCATTACCCTCTTTTTGGCAACCCTAGAGTTAATCAAAACCCAAGAACTGATCCTTGTTCAAGAGGAGAGTTTCGGAGATATCTATCTCATGGAAAAGAAGGAAGAAAGTCAAGAGGCACAAAGCTAGACTTGATAGAGAGGAAAGATGAGTACTTTAGCAGAAATAGAAGCGCTCTTGTTTGTAGCAGGTGAAGATGGGATTCGGGTCCGTCAGTTGGCTGAACTCCTCTCGCTTCCCCCGACAGGCATCCAGCAGAGTTTAGAAAAATTAGCCCAAAAGTATGAAAAAGACCAAGAGTCGAGTTTGTCCCTGATTGAGACAGGTGGCGCTTACAGATTGGTGACCAAACCTCAATTTGCAGAGATTTTGAAGGAATACTCCAAAGCTCCCATCAACCAGAGTTTATCTCGGGCTGCCCTTGAGACCTTGTCCATCATTGCCTACAAGCAGCCCATTACGCGGATAGAAATTGATGCTATCCGTGGAGTCAACTCGAGTGGGGCCTTGGCAAAGTTGCAGGCATTTGATTTGATACGAGAAGACGGAAAAAAAGAAGTGTTGGGTCGCCCCAACCTCTATGTGACTACGGATTATTTCCTAGATTACATGGGAATTAACCATTTGGAAGAACTGCCAGTGATTGATGAGCTTGAGATTCAGGCTCAAGAAAGCCAATTATTTGGTGAAAGGATAGAAGAAGATGAGAATCAATAAATATATTGCCCACGCAGGTGTGGCCAGTAGGAGAAAAGCAGAAGAGTTGATCAAGCAAGGCTTAGTGACGGTTAATGGCCAAGTGGTACGTGAACTCGCAACGACCATCAAGGCTGGTGACAAGGTCGAAGTTGAAGGTCAGCAGATCTACAATGAAGAAAAGGTCTACTATCTGCTTAACAAACCACGTGGAGTGATTTCCAGTGTGACAGACGACAAGGGCCGCAAGACTGTTGTCGACCTCTTGCCCAATGTCAAAGAGCGCATCTACCCTGTAGGTCGTTTGGACTGGGATACATCAGGGGTCTTGATTTTGACCAATGATGGGGACTTTACAGATGAGATGATTCACCCCCGTAATGAGATTGACAAGGTCTATGTCGCGCGTGTTAAAGGTGTGGCCAATAAGGACAATCTCCGCCCCTTGACCCGTGGGCTTGAGATTGATGGCAAGAAAACCAAGCCAGCTGTCTATGAGATTCTCAAAGTGGATCCAGTTAAAAATCGCTCTGTGGTACAGTTGACCATCCATGAGGGACGCAATCACCAGGTTAAAAAGATGTTTGAAGCCGTCGGTCTTCAAGTGGATAAGTTGTCTCGGACCCGTTTCGGGCACCTAGACTTGACAGGCCTTCGTCCAGGCGAAGCCCGTCGTCTTAATAAAAAAGAAATCAGCCAACTACACACCATGGCTGTAACCAAGAAATAATGAAACGAATCTTAATAGCGCCAGTACGCTTTTACCAACGTTTTATCTCACCAGCTTTTCCCCCCTCATGTCGCTTTGAGCCTACTTGTTCCAACTACATGATTCAGGCTATTGAAAAACATGGTTTCAAGGGTGTTTTGATGGGCTTGGCTCGGATTTTACGTTGCCACCCCTGGTCGAAAATAGGTAAAGATCCTGTCCCAGACCACTTTTCCCTCAAACGGAATCAAGAAGAGTAAGTCAGTATAATCATCATCCTTTCTGTTTAAACATCTCAATATATATGTATAAATTTAATTTTTTACTTATATTGATTTTTAGAGTGAAATAATGTAAAATATTTAAGGATAAGCTAAATTTTTTGGACATAAAAAAGGGAGGAATTCCACACTATGATGAAGAGAATGTACAAAAAAGCTGTATTGTTTTTTATTACAATCATCAGTCTTTTATGTATAATATTTCCATTAGAGAGCTCGTCTGCTCTAACAAGGAGTAGGAATGATATCGATTTATCTAATATCAATTTATATCAGTTCGCTTTGAGACAGGAAAATATGGAAATTTTGAGTCAAAATGGCTCAGTAGTAAAGGATGTTGTGCCAGCTAATGGTAACTGGAAGAATAGTACAGTATTTTCATTAAAGGTAGATAAAACAAAGGAAAATCAGGATTTTTCAGAACCACTTGCTCTGAAGTTTACTAATGCAGGTACAGTTTATGATAAGGTTGTGGATGTATATATCACCGTTAATAGTGTGACAACACATCTTGCGTCTAAAAATGATGATTATAATAACAGCGCAAAAACAGTTGTCCCTTTTTTAACAGTGGACGAAAATTGGGGGACGAAATCAATCCAAATAATGGATTATATCTATCCTTCTCATCCTACCGTCACTCATGATATGTATCAAACTTATTGGTTCGATGCTAATGTAACAGCTGAGTTGAGATATCAGGATGGCACGCCTTGTGATTTAAAGATGGTTATGAACCCTTCTGATATTGATGTTATTAGTAGGGGTCTAAAAGAGTCATTCTCGTTATATAATATTGACAATACGATTGATAAGATAGTGGAGAATAACGCCAACAATCTTAACGAGTCTACTAGTGGGAATAAAACAACATGGTTACCTACAAACCCTGCTGGAACAAGTGGGGATTGGAATGAGCATAATATAACGGGTCTTGCAGTTCGATCAGTAGATAATAAAATGTCCTTTTCTTATGGAACAACGGCTGTGTGTGGTGGACTCTTTGGGTTCTACACTGAGGTGCCCTCTACACCGCCTACAAAAGAAGTAGATAAAAACGCTATTACACCAGTAGTTGGTCAGGAGTTGACGTATACAACTAAATACAAGATGCCGATTCCAGGTAAGGATGTTATCGATGACCTAACTTCCATGAAGATGATTGATACTTTTGATGAACGATTAGACTATAAGAGTCTGACTGTTCAGCTTGAAGGACAGACCTTAACGGAAGGAACGGATTATACTGTAACGGTTGAGAAACAAAAGGTGACAGTTACTATTGATCAAAAACATCTAAAACGAGGCAATGGTGGCCAGAATTATACGATTACCTATAAGACGGTAACAAATGATAAAATTCTCCAAAACGGTACAGAAATTGAGAACCGTGTTACTCAAGAGATAGACAATGTTCCGTCTCACTCAAACACTGTTACGACAAAGGTTTTATATAAGAAAACGCATGAATTTATCAGTGGTACACCAGATAAAACTTTACCACAAGCCGTTCTAGATTTATTACCAGCAGATCAATTAAATATTCCAAATGGAACAACCGTGACACCGGATCAACCCAAAAATGGTATTACAAAAGTCAGCGTTCCTGAAGGTAATTGGGTCTTTAAGGGATATGATAAAAATTCTGAGGTTATCAATAACAAAGACGCTCATTTTATTGGGAAATGGGTTATTGAAGAATATACCAAACCTGTTAAAGATGTTCAAAATGATTCAGGTACAACGATTAATGGTAAAACCGTCCAACCGGGAGATGTTTTAACCTATACTATAAAATATACCAATACAACTGATAGTGATCGTGATGTTACTATAACAGATACTATTCCAAAGCTAACAACCTATGTAGATAATTCTGCAGATAATAGTGGTGCATATGCTGATGGTAAACTTACTTGGGTAAAAAGAGTTTTGAAGGATGAGACCTTCGTAGTTACATTTAAAGTAAGAGTAAACGAGAACGTTGATGGTGAGGAAATTATCAACACTGGGCATGTGAGTGATGGATTAATGGATGTGGATACCAATCCAACTAATAATCCAACGCCTAAAAAACCTAAAAAAGATGTTGTAAATGATTCAAATATTAGTATTGATGGTGAAAAAGTTCAGTGGGGGCAGGTTCTAACTTACACAGTAACTTACCAGAACACAACTGGAGAGTCACGTGATGTTACTATAACAGATACTATTCCTAAGTACACCACTTATATTGAAGACTCGGTAGACAATGAGGGAACATTCACTAATGGTAAGATTACTTGGACAAAGAATGTTGCTAACGGCGAAATCTTCAAGGTGTCCTTTAAAGTGAAAGTTAATGATGATGCTAATGATAAATTGATTGAGAACACAGCCCAAGTAGCATCTGGAGACAATGAAGTTAAAACCAATACAACGAAAAATTCAACGCCAACTAGAACCAGTGTCAAAGTGACAAAAGTGTGGGATGATTACAATGATAAATATAAAAAACGTCCACAATCTATTGTCGTTAACCTATTAGCAGATGGTGAAGTTATTCAAACTGCGACGATTGTTGCTGATGCAAATGGAAATTGGATGCATGAATTTACTAATTTACCAGAATATACAAGTAATGACAAAAAGATAGATTATACTGTTAGTGAAGATGTAGTTAAGGGTTATGATACAACATACTCTGCTAACAATAATGGAAATATAACAATCACAAATACTGTTCAAAAGGAATATGGTTTGCCTGGAACAGGAGGTAAGGGAGTATTGTTATATATGATTGTTGGAGGAATAATGATCGTAGTTTCAGTTATTCTTTTAGTTTTACGTCGTAAGCAACACGTAAGAAAATATTAATTACGATCTGTTCTTTATAAAAAATAAAATAATTTATTTCAAGGAGAATAAACATGAAAAAAATAAAATGGGCATTAATAGGCTTTGTAGCTGTATTAATGATGATTGTTAGCAATAAGGTATTTGCTAGTGATACCTATACGGTGACCTTAAATGGAACAACAACAGGTCATACTTATGAAGTTTACCAAATCTTTAGTGGGGACTTATCGAATAGTACTCTTTCAAATATAAAATGGGGGAAGGGTGTCAGTGCAGCTGGACAAACAGCCCTTGGTGATGCCGTGGCTAAAGCTGAGAGTTTAGATGGGAAGGCTACAGATGCGACAGAAGCAAAGCAATTTGCTAAAGATGTTGCATTATATCTGCAGACCCCTTCTGCAACAGTAGTAAGTACAGAGACAACAACAATCATTTCAGGTTTATCTGCAGGATACTACTTGATCAAAGATAAAGAAGGAACGCAAAATGGTACTAATGATGCGTATACTCGCTTTATTCTAGAGGTGGTTAAGAATACACAAGCAAAATTGAAATCAGATGTTCCCAAAATTGAAAAGAAAGTTCAATCAGGAGATGATTATCGTGATGCAGCTAGTTATGCAATTGGAGAGTCAATACCTTATCAATTGACAGCTACATTGCCAAGCAATTATGAATCCTATAAAGAATACTATCTTTCATTTAATGATTCATTGTCTTCTGGTTTAACTTATAATAATGATGCGAAAGTCTATGTTGTGAATGGTTCTACTGAGCAGGAAATAACAAACAAATTTACAATTGCTGCGGATGGTTCAAGTTATGTAGTGAATGACTTGAAAACTGTGTCAGAAGATGATCGCGGTCAAACAGTAAATATTACAAAAGATTCAAAGATTGTTGTGCGCTATACAGCGAAACTTAATGAAAGTGCAGTAATTGGATCAACAGGAAATTCAAATACAGCTAGCTTAACCTATTCAAACAATCCAAATAGTACAGGTGGTGGAAGTAAGGGAGTGACACCAAAGGATAAAGTTGTTGTCTTTACTTATCAAGTCATTGTAAATAAAGTGGGTCAAGATTCAAGAACTCCTCTTAAAGGAGCAGGTTTCACACTTTATAAAAAAGATTCTACTGGAGTCTACAATAAAGTAGAAGAGATAACAGCCGGCGAAACTACGACTTTTACATTTAAAGGTCTTAATGTTGGCGATTATAAACTTTCTGAGACGGTTACACCTGCTGGTTATAATACAATTGCAGACGTAGAGTTTACAATTTCTGCTGATGTAGATAAAGCGTCTGATAACCCAATTTTAAATACATTAGAGGCGACGTCAACGTCTACTAATAAACTGGTGTTTACTTCTAATATTGCCGATGGGTCATTAACTACTACAGTTGTCAATAAGAAAGGTTCAATTCTTCCTTCAACAGGTAGTGTTGGAACAACAATGCTGTATGTTATGGGTTCACTCTTAGTGATTGGAGCAGGAATTTTACTAGCTGTAAGAAAGAAAACAAATAATTAAGATTATAAAAAGGAGATAGTTTATAATATCTATCTCCTTCATTTGATTAAAAGGGGGTGAGGTGTCCGGTATGATTTCTTTTATTAAGAGGCAATTTGTTACTATTTTGTTGATTGTCCTTTTATTAAGTGGTTTATCGTTAATATTATATCCAACATTTAGTGATATTTGGAATTCTTATCACCAGTCGGAAGCCATCGCATCCTATAAGCGTGATGTAGAAATAATAAATCAACAAGAAAAAGATAAACAACTGTCTGAAGCGGAACTGTACAATAAGCAGTTACCTATCGGTGTCAATCCTCACCTCAATCTTACCAAAGATGAGGAGGAAAGGTACAACACAACATTGGATATTACTGGTACTGGAATCATGGCTTATGTGGAAATACCAAAATTAAACACCAAGCTCCCAATTTACCATGGTACTGATGAAGCTGTGTTGGAGATAGCAATTGGACACATTGCGGGGACATCCCTTCCTATTGGAGGGGTGGGAACACATTCTGTTATTTCGGGACATCGTGGTCTCCCTTCGGCAAAACTATTTACAAATTTAAATGAGCTGGAAAATGGAGATACGTTTATGATTCATATTTTAGATAAAACTCTAATTTATGAAGTGGATCAGAGTTTAACGGTACTTCCTGAAGATTTATCTGCTCTACAAATAGATCCTCAAAAAGATTATTGTACTCTGGTTACATGTACTCCTTATGGTGTTAATACTCATCGTTTATTGGTTAGAGGACATAGGGTATTTAAAGAGGGACTGAGTGAATCAAAAGATTCAGTAGCAGACTCTTCGTTTATACGTATTTCTCTAACTATAATGCTAATCATCTTTGCCTTTGCTTTAATATTTATCTATTATAGGAAAAAGAAATATCAGCAGACTTATAGACGATCAAAAAGAGGGAGACGCTAATTTTCAAAACTACAATTAGAGATAACTATACTGTTTTTATAAGGAATTTTCTTTTGGTTCCTAATAGGAGAAGACCCCGTCCCAGACCACTTTTCCCTCAAATGAAATCAAGAAGAAAAATAAACCCAACATCATTTGATGTTGGGTTTTCTTGCTTATTTCAACGCTTTTTGAGCGTCTTCAATCATGAGTTTAGTTGATTCAAGTCCGCCACCACTTAGATACCAGAGGTCTGGTGTTAGTTGGATAATTTTACCGTTTTTAGCGGCAGGAGTTTCAGCGATAAGGGCATTTTCTAGGACGCCGTCGTTGCTTGAGTTGTCACCGCCTATGGCAAGGGTACGGTTGATGACAAAGAGGATGTCAGGATTGATTTCTTTGACACTTTCAAAGCTGACTTCTTGTCCGTGGCGTGAGTCTTCAAATTGAGTATCAGTTGGCTTGAATTTCAAGGTTTGGTACAAGAAAGAGAAACGAGATTGGGCACCAAAGGCAGCCATTTTTCCTTCATTGAGGAGGATAGCAAGGGCTTTTTTGTCAGAACTTTCGTTTTTAGTTGCGACTTCTTGGATGCTCTTGTCTAGGTTGGATAATTCTTCCTTGGCTTTCTGTGTACCAGTTTCACCAAAGGCGCTTGCTAAGGATTCGATGTTGGCCTTGGTAGAAGTCCAGTAGTCGTCCTTACTTGCTTGGAAGAGAACAGTTGGAGCAATTTCTTTGAACTTGTCTACGAATTTTTGGGTACGTGGAGAAGCTATAATTAGATCTGGTTCAAGAGCAGCAATAGCTTCTAGGTCTGGCTCAACCATGGAACCCACATTGTTGACATTTCCTGCAAGATCTTTTAGGTAAGTCGGAACAGTTTTTGTAGGCATTCCAACGATATTCTTTTCAAAACCTAAAGCGCGAATGGTATCCGCAGCACCGAGGTCGAAGACAACGATTTTTTCAGGAACCTTTGAAAGTTTGACCTCGTCTAGTGAACTTTTAATGGTTATCTCTGTTGGAGCAGAGCTACTTGTATCTGTCTGGTTAGTGCTTGAGTTTGTATTTGTACTACATGCACCAAGTAGAAGCAAGAAGCTGGCCGCTAGGGCAGTGAGATAAAGTTTAAGGGATGTTTTCATGATTTCTCCTTTTTAAAATGTGATAACGATGTAGGGGTCTCTTAGATAGGCTTGTTAGCTAAGAGACAGAGGGTTCTCTAACATGAGTTCAGAATAGTTAGCTATAGATACAGATCTTTTTGCCATTGATATCCGCCAGCGTGATGGGAATCTCATAGAGTTGACTGAGCAGGTCAGCCTGCATGATTTGAGTAGTCGTTCCCTTGCAAAAGACTTGGCCGTCTTTAAAGGCAACAATTTCATCCGCATACTGACTGGCCATGTTGATATCGTGGAGGACGATGATAATGGTCTTGCCTAGTTCCTCCACCAGTCGCTTGAGAATCTGCATCATGCTGACACTTTGCTTAATATCGAGATTGTTGAGCGGTTCGTCTAGCAAGATAAAGTCTGTATCCTGGGCTAGTACCATGGCGATAAAGACACGTTGCAGCTGTCCACCAGACAGACTATCGATGTAGCGGTCTTTTAAGTTGGTCAGTTCCAGATAGTCCAGAGTTTCTCGGATCTTTTCCCAGTCTTCTGCCTTCAGTCGTCCACGGCTGTAGGGAAAACGTCCAAAACTGACCAGTTCTTCTACAGTCAATTTGGCTTGGTAATTGATTTTCTGCTTTAGGATGGTCAGCTCTTGGGCCAGTTCTTGCGAATTCCAGCTCTCAATTTCACGACCTTTAATACTGAGAACCCCCTGATCTTTCTTGGTCAGTCTGCTCATAATGGAGAGGAGAGTTGATTTTCCAGCACCATTTGGACCAATGAAGGCTGTCAGTTTCTGAGGACTGACTTCAAGCGAAATGCCTTGCAAAATATCCTGTTTTTGAATGGATTTGTCAATGTTTTCCAGTTTCACCGACGCGCCCTCCTATAAAGTAAGATAAAGAATAAGAAACCACCCACACTCTCGATGATCATGCTGATGCGAATTTCCAGCGCAAAGACTCGTTCGATGAGGGCTTGCCCCAAGGTCAAACTGATAAATCCAATCAGAATAGCCACGATAAAGAGTAACTTGTGCCGATAATCTTTGACAATCAGGTAAGTGAGATTGGCCAGCATAAAGCCGAAGAAGGCCATAGGCCCTACCAAGGCAGTAGCTGTTGAGGTCAAGAGCACGATGCCCCAGAGGAGCTCTCTCTGTTCTTTTTCAACATCCAGTCCCAGTATCTGAGCCGTTTCTCTTTGCAGGTGCAAGACATCCAGAACAACAGCTTTTCGAAAGAAAAAGATTGCTAAGGCGAGGATGATTAGTGAACCGATGGCTAGGATGGAAGTGTTGAGATGCTGAAAGGAGGCAAAGAGACTGTTCTGCAGTTTATCGTATTCATTTGGATCCATCAGAACTTGGAGGAAGGTACTGATATTTCGAAAGAGACTTCCGAGGGCTAGGCAGATTAGCAGAATGAAGACCAGATCTTGCTTCATCAGCGTTTTCAAGTAGCCTTGTAAGGCGAGGAAAAAGAGGGATTGAAGCAGAAGCAAGATTAGAAATTCTAAGATTGGAGACTTTCCAAGCTGTAGAAATTTGCTTTCAAAAACCAGCAGCAGGGTCTGTAGCAAGACATAGAAGGATTCGATTCCCAAAATACTTGGCGTCAGAAAGCGATTTTCCGTCAGGGTTTGAAAACTAATGGTCGAAATCCCTGTCGCGATGGCTACCAAGAGATAAACGATGATTTTTTGGGAACGCAGTTTCCAAGCAAAGACAGATAGGTGACTAATAGGCCAAAAGTAGAGGAGACAAACTCCGATGGCCAGAATAATGAGAAGGCAGAAGAGCCTGGTATGTTTGCTTTTAAACTTCATCCTTTTGTCCCCCTCTCCAGAGAAGTAGGATAAAGACGAGACTACCGATGATTCCTAGTAGGAGACTGACAGACAGCTCATAGGGCCGAATCAAGACTCGAGAGAGGATGTCGCAGGTCAGAACCAGATTGGCTCCGACCAGTGCGACGATGAGTTTGGTTTGACTCAAATTATCTCCATAGCGCTTACGGACAAGATTGGGAACGATAACCCCGAGAAAAGGCAAGGCACCCACGGTAATCATGGTGACGCTTGTCGTTAGCGCCACCAGAAAGAGGGCAAGTTTTTCAAGTAGGGAGTAGGAAATTCCCAAACTCTCACTGGTTTCTTTTCCTAGATTCATGATGGTAAAGGTTTGGGATAATTTCCAAACGGCTATCAGGATAATGAGGCCTAAGAAGAGCCACTCATACTGATGAGTCTGAATCATGGAGAAGGAGCCTTGGGTCCAAGTAGTCATACTCTGAACCAGATTGAAACGATAGGCGATAACTTCTGTGATAGAACCGATAATCCCACTATAGATGATCCCGATCAAGGGCAACATCCACCTTTCTTTTATAGAAAAAATAGTCATAAAGGCCAGGAAGAAGAGAGTAAATAAGATGGATGAGCCAAAAGCAAAGAGCATCTTTTGGGTCAGACTCGCAGATGGAAAGACAAAGAGGCTCAACACCATTCCCAGTTTGGCGGCTTCGGTCGTTCCGACTGTGCTTGGTGCAGCAAACTGATTTTGAGTGATGGTCTGCATGAGGAGTCCTGCCATGCTCATACTAGAGGCTGCAAGCAGAATACTGATGGTTCTTGGAAGACGCGACTCTTGAAAGAGAAGCCAAGTCTGTTGGTCAAAAGCAAAGAATTTTTCCCAAGAAAAATCACTGGTTCCAATGGTAATGGAGAGAAAGACCAGGAGTAGAAGTAAGCCTGTTAAAATATGAGAAAGTTTCATGCCCCGTCCTTTCATGTAGATTTGCTATAAAAATACCCTTGGAGATAATGTAACACGATTTCTTTAATCTGTCAATAAATTTTCTGACAATTTAATGTAAAAAGAAAGAAAAATTTCTGAAATTACATCTGCCCCTCTCTTATATAGGATAAACTAGTAAAAACTAATCCAATTTCCCACTATCCTTCTCCTATAAAAAGTGGTAAAATGGAGGACAGAAAGAAGGAACTGATATGACAACATTATTTTCAAAAATCAAAGAAGTAACAGAGCTTGCTGCGATCTCAGGTCATGAAGCGCCTGTCCGGACTTATCTTCGTGAGAAGTTGACACCGCACGTGGATGAAGTAGTGACAGATGGATTAGGTGGTATTTTTGGTATCAAACATTCAGAAGCTGCCGATGCGCCCCGTGTTTTGGTCGCTTCTCATATGGACGAAGTTGGTTTTATGGTCAGCGAGATTAAGCCAGATGGTACCTTCCGTGTCGTTGAAATCGGTGGCTGGAATCCAATGGTAGTCAGCAGCCAACGCTTCAAACTCTTTACTCGTGACGGTCGTGAAATTCCTGTGATTTCAGGTTCTGTCCCTCCACATTTGACACGTGGAACAGGTGGACCAACCATGCCAGCTATTTCGGATATCATTTTTGATGGTGGGTTTGCAGACAAGGCTGAGGCAGAAAGCTTTGGAGTCCGTCCTGGAGACACTATCGTTCCAGATAGTAGTGCAATCCTAACAGCCAATGAAAAAAATATCATTTCTAAAGCTTGGGACAACCGCTACGGTGTTCTCATGGTGAGCGAGTTAGCTCAAGCCCTTTCAGGTCAAAAACTCGGAAATGAACTCTATCTTGGCTCGAACGTCCAAGAAGAGGTTGGTCTTCGTGGCGCTCATACTTCTACAACTAAGTTTGACCCAGAAGTCTTCCTAGCAGTTGACTGTTCACCTGCTGGTGATGTCTACGGTGGCCAAGGCAAGATTGGGGATGGCACCTTGATTCGTTTCTATGATCCAGGTCACTTGCTTCTCCCAGGCATGAAGGATTTCCTTTTGACAACGGCCGAAGAAGCTGGCATCAAGTATCAATATTACTGTGGAAAAGGTGGAACGGACGCTGGGGCAGCTCATCTGAAAAATGGTGGTGTCCCATCCACAACTATAGGTGTCTGCGCTCGTTATATCCATTCTCACCAAACTCTCTACGCGATGGATGACTTCTTAGAAGCCCAAGCTTTCTTGCAAGCTTTGGTGAAAAAATTGGATCGTTCAACGGTTGATTTGATTAAACATTATTAAACATAAGGGAGGTGCCGGATGGTAGAACCAAACCTAGAAAGCCTTATAAAAGACCTCTACAACCATGCCCGTCAGGGTTTGAGTGAAGATTTAGTTGCTGCTCTCCTAGAGACTGCTAAAAAACTACCTACTACAAATGAGCAATTACTAGCAGTCCGTCTCTCAGGACTGGTCACCCGTGAATTGCTCATCAATCCCAAACACCCAGCACCTGAGTTGATCAACTTGGCTCGCTTTATCAAAAGAGAAGAAGCTAAGTACAGAGGAACCGCGGTTTCTGCTATTATGTTTGGTGAACTCTTTAAAATGCTTTGATTCCATTGAGAATCAAAGCATTTTTTATATGTCAGAAAAGCCATTCTTGATGAGTAGACGAAAAAAGCCATCCCATTCAGGATAGCTTTTTGTTTATTAGATTTGTTCAGCGATAACCTTTTCAGCTAGGTTCATTGCATGGTCAGACACACGAGTGTAGTGGGAAATGATGTCGATAAAGTTGACTCCAGCTTGTGTAGAACACTCACCCTTGTTAAGGCGTTTGATGTGGGTCTTTCTGAGAACGCGTTCCATATTGTTGATTTCTTTATGGCGTTCAATCAAACTTTGAGCTTTTTCAATATCATTGTTTTCCACAGTATCAAGGGCGTCTTTGATAAATGCAGTTGTTGCTTGATAAATCTCAGCTAATTCCTCCAAAGCAGCATCAGAAAATTGAACATTCTTACGTTGGAGGTAGTCTGTTAGGTTGATTAACCCTTCTGCGTGGTCTCCAATCCGTTCCAAATCACGTGATGAGTCAAGAATATTGGTTAAAATTTCACTTTCCTTTTGACTCAAGGATTCGCTTGAAAGGCTAATCAGGTAACGAGTGAGTTTTTCGTCAATTGTGTTAATTGCTTCTTCAGTCTTATGGCCTTTCTCAGCTAGTTTTTCATCTAGATTGACGATGTAGTCGTAGGAAAGGTCAAAAGCTTTTGCAGCATAGTTCCCCAAGTGAAGAAGTTCTTTTTTGGCATTTCCTAGAGCGATAGAAGGAGCCTGCTTGATGAGTTGTTCATCCAAGTAGAGAGCCTCGTATTTAACAACTTCATCTTCACCAGGAATGAGCTTGGTAACAATGTAAGCCAAGGCGCCGATGAATGGGAACTGGATAATGGTATTTGTAATATTAAAGGTTCCGTGGGCAAAGGCAATGGTCATTTCTGGAGCTAGATTGAGTGCAGATTCAAACCATTGAATCAAGCCAGTGAAAGGTACAAGGAAGACAATACAGATAACCGTACCAATCACGTTAAAGGCGACATGGGCACCAGCAACACGTTTGGCAGCGATATTGGCTCCAAGAGAAGCAATGATGGCTGTAATGGTTGTCCCGATATTATCACCAAACAAGACTGGTAGGGCACCTTGAAGGTCAATCAAACCACTTGCGTACAGGTTCTGTAAGATACCGATAGTTGCGGAAGAAGCCTGAATGAGTAGGGTCAGTCCAGTTCCGACAAAGACACCTAGAATAGGACTCTTACTTAGTTCAACCATGTAGTCTCTAAAGACTTGCAGGTCTTTTAGGGGCTCCATTGCACCGCTCATAAGATTGAGAGCGAAGAAGATACCTCCTACACCAAAGATAATCCGTCCAATGTTATTGATGGAGCGATTCTTGGTGAAGAAGAGACAAACTGCTCCGATAAAGAGCATAGGTAAGGCGTAATCTCCTAGCTTAAAACCGATGATAAAGGATGTAACGGTGGTTCCAATATTGGCACCCATGACAATACCAATAGCCTGACGCAAGGTCAAAAGTCCTGCACTTACTAGTCCCACTGTAATGACTGTAACACCAGAACTTGATTGAATCAGCGCCGTCATACCGATACCAACCAGCACACCGAAGAAGGGATTGCTGGTATATTTGTCAATGTAAAAACGAAGGCGATCTCCAGCAGCTTGTTGCAAACCGTCTCCCATGGTCTTGATACTATATAAGAATAGCCCCAGACCACCTAAAAAGTGAAATAAAATTTCCTGCCAATTAATGGACATTTCTTTTTCCTCCGAAAAATAATAACGGAATTTCTCCTATTCTATTTTAAAGGATAAAAGTAAATCTCACAAGTGCTTAGCTGAAATTTTCATAAGAAACAAGAAATTTCTTTTAAAATGAGAGATAGATTCTCATTAAGATAGATGATTTATAGGATTGTGTCTAAATTTTACTGATTATTATCCTAGTTATAGTTTTTATGTTAAAAAGATTGACATCGCTTTCATATAGGATAGAATGAAGATGCTCCTGTTCTGGTGGTGTGCACTGAGAACAGTTGCTTTTTATCTAAAAAGTAAAGCGCTTACTTTATATTTTATTAGGAGGATAAGATGAAAAATCTATTTTTTGAAAAACGTTGCCGTTACAGTATTCGTAAGTTGTCAATCGGGGCTTGTTCCTTGATGATTGGTTCAGCCCTATTTGCGAGCCCAGCTCTTGCGGAACAGGTCGGTGTCCCTGAAACAGCTGCAAATACGAGCGCCCAAGTTACAAGCACTAGTGAAACAGCGAGTCCAGATACTGCAGCTCTCGAAAAACAATTAGAGGAAACTGAAAACAAAGTAGCAGAGCAACCAATTTCAGAAAACACTCCAGCAATAACTGATTTGGTTAATGAAAAAGAAGAGGCAAAGCCAGCTTCGACAGATAAAGCTGAAAAACCTACTCAACCAACTGATAAAGAAGAAGTCAAGCCTGAGGAAGCTCCTCAAGTAGTTGACAATAAAGCCGACAAACCAAGTCTAGCAGACGTTCCTAAAAATGAAGAGAAGAGTCTCCGACCAAAAGAAATCAAATTTGATACTTGGGAAGATTTGTTGAAATGGGAACTAGGTGCGCGTGAGGATGATCCCATCAATCGTTCCTCAGTTGAACTCGCCAAGCGCCACAGAGGTCAGTTGGTTAACGAAAAAGCAAGCAGAAGAGCTAAAGTTCAGGCGCTAGCAAATACCAACTCGAAAGCTAAAGACCATGCTTCTGTTGGTGGAGAAGAATTCAAGACCTATGCTTTTGACTACTGGCAATACTTGGATTCAATGGTCTTCTGGGAAGGCCTAGTCCCTACTCCAGATGTCATTGATGCCGGGCACCGCAACGGAGTTCCCGTTTATGGAACCCTCTTTTTCAACTGGTCAAATAGCATTGCTGACCAAGAGAAATTTGCCGCTGCCTTGAAACAAGATGAAGATGGCACTTTCCCAATTGCACGCAAACTCGTTGATCTCGCTAAATACTATGGCTTTGATGGTTATTTCATCAACCAAGAAACAACGGGGGAATTGGTAGCGCCTCTTGGTGAAAAAATGCGCCAATTCATGCTCTATACAAAAGAATACGCAGCTAAGGTCAACCACCCAATCAAGTATGCTTGGTACGATGCCATGACTTACAAATATGGCCGTTACCACGAAGATGGCCTTGGTGATTATAACTACCAGTTTATGCAAAAAGAAGGTGACAAGGTCCCTGCAGATCAATTCTTTGCCAATTTCAACTGGAACAAGGAAAAGAATGATCACTCTGTAGAGATGGCAAAATGGCTGGAACGTAGTCAATATGATGTCTTTGCAGGATTGGAATTGCAACAAGGTGGCTCTTATAAGACCAAAGTCAACTGGGATGCCCTCTTGGATGAAAAAGGCAAGTTGCGTTTGTCACTTGGACTCTTTGCACCAGATACGATTACCAGTCTAGGGAAAACAGGAGAAGACTATCACAAGAACGAAGACATCTTCTTCACAGGTTACCAAGGAGATCCGACAGCTCAAAAACCAGCGGACAAAGAGTGGTATGGAATTGCCAATTTAGTTGCGGACCGCACACCAGCAGTAGGACGCACCTTTACTACCTCTTTTAATACAGGTCATGGTAGAAAGTGGTTTGTAGACGGCAAAGTTTCTAAGGATTCTGAGTGGAACTACCGTTCTGTTTCAGGTGTCTTGCCAACATGGCGCTGGTGGCAGACTTCAACAGGGGAAAAACTTCATGCAGAATATGACTTTACAGATGGCTACAATGGCGGAAACTCCCTTAAATTCTCAGGTGATGTAGTGGGTAAGACGGACCAAGATGTGAATTTGTATTCTACTAAACTAGAAGTAACGGAGAAAACCAAACTTCGGGTTGCCCACAAGGGAGGAAAAGGCTCGAAAGTTTATATGGCCTTCTCTACGACTCCAGACTACAAATTTGAGGATGCGGAGGCATGGAAAGAACTGACTCTTTCTGACAACTGGACAAATGAAGAATTTGACCTTAGCTCACTAGCAGGTAAAACCATCTATGCAGTTAAACTCTTCTTCGAACATGAAGGTGCTGTAAAAGATTATCAGTTCAACTTAGGTCAATTAACAATTTCAGATAACCACCAAGCACCACAAGCGCCGACGGGACTTTCTGTTGTGAAACAATCTCTCAAGAATGCCCAAGAAGCTGAAGCAGTGGTCCAGTTTGCGGGTAACCAAGATGCAGATTTCTATGAAGTCTACGAAAAAGATGGGGATAACTGGCGTTTGTTAACAGGATCATCTGCTTCCACTATCTACTTGCCAAAAGTTAGCCGCTCTGCTAATGCGACTGGTACGACTCAGGAATTGAAAGTCGTTGCAGTTGGTAAAAATGGACTTCGTTCTGAAGCGGCGACGGCATCCCTCAACTGGGGCATGACGGTTCAGGATACAACTCTCCCAAGACCTTTGGCTAAAAATATTGTTCCAGGGGCAACGGTTATTGGTAGCACTTTCCCAAATACTGAAGGTGGAGAAGGCATCGAAGGTATGTTGAACGGTACCATTACTAGCTTGTCAGATAAGTGGTCTTCAGCTCAGTTGAGTGGTAGTGTAGATATTCGCTTGACCCAACCACGCCGTGTTGTTAGATGGGTCATGGATCATGCAGGAGCTGGAGGTGAGTCTGTTAACGATGGTTTGATGAACACCAAGGACTTTGATCTTTACTACAAGGATACAGATGGTGAGTGGAAGCTAGCTAAGGAAGTTCGTGGCAATAAAGCGCACGTGACGGATATCACCCTTGATAAACCAATCACCGCTCAAGACTGGCGTCTAAAAGTTATCACATCTGATAACGGAACACCTTGGAAAGCCATTCGTATCTACAACTGGAAGATGTACGAAACGCTAGATACAGAAAGTCAAAATATTCCAATGGCTAAGGTAGCTGCCCGTTCACTTGGAAATCATAAAGTTCAACTCGGTTTCTCTGATGTTCCAGCAGGTGCAACCATCACCATTTACGATAAGGCAGATTCACAAACACCAATTGCAACTTTGAAGTCTGAAAATGGTGGCGACTTGGCAACAGCACCATTGGGCTTTGACAAGCAACCAACTCTCCTCTACTATCGTACCCAACTACCTGGCAAAGAAATCAGTAACACCTTGGCTATAGCGATTCCGCAGGATGAAAGAAAAATTAAATCTGTCAGCCTTGAAAAAGGACTTAGGAAGACAGTTTATAAAGAGGGAGAAAAACTTGACCTCAGAGGCGGAACACTCCGTGTTCAATACGAAGGGGGACAAGCTGACGAGTTGATTAACCTTACTCATTCAGGTGTGACTGTATCTGGCTACGACGCTCATCAAAAAGGGGAACAGAAGCTCACAGTCAGCTACCTTGGACTTCCAGTTACTGGTGACTTGAAGGTACAAGTGACTGGTCAAGATGAAGGGAAGCCGAAAGAAGTAGCAGGTTTGTACATTACTCAGAAACCGAAAACGGACTATCTAGTAGGAGAGCAACTGGATCTTGCAGAAGGTCGCTTCAGCGTTCTCTATGATGATGAGACAGAAGAAAGTCATGCCTTTACAGACCAAGGTGTTGAAATCACGGGCTACGATGCTCAAAAGACTGGACGTCAGACCTTGACCTTGCATTACAAGGGGCACACCGCTGAGTTTGATGTTTTGGTTTCTCCAAAAGTAGCTGTCAACGATGAGTACCTCAAACAAGAAATCACTGCTGCCCAAGGCCGTCAGTCAACCCTTGCCTACACCTTCTCTAGCGAGGACAAACAAGCAGTACTAGTAGAGAAGCTCACTGCAGCGAAAACTGTAGCAGAAAACCACAATGCTAGCCAAGAAGAAGTCAACCGGGCTTTGAATGAGTTGAAACAAGCAGGGACAGACTTGGATGGAAATCAACGTTACCAAACTGCCAGAGAAGAATTGGAAGGTTTGCTCGAATCTATCCGTGAAAAAGATCCTAAAGCTGAGTTGATTGAACAAGCAGAAACTTTGTTGGCTTCAGAGATGCCAACTCCACAAGCTTTTGCGGAAATGAAAGAAAAGTTGAATAAGAAACTAGCACCTGCAGAAGAAAGCCGTCATGTTGGAAGCATGGATCCAAATGAAGTGGCTCCAACGGTTGAAGCTCTCCCTGAACTAGTTATTGAAACTGAAACAACGGCCTATGAACGTCAGGAGCGACCAAACGCCGAGCTTCTCAAAGGACAACGCCGTGTTGTGCAAGCTGGAGTTGAAGGTCAAGTTCGTCGCTTTGTAGAAGTCGATGGTCAGGGCAAACGCACTCTACGTTCGACTGAGGTTCTCAAGGAAGCTATCCCAGAAATTGTTGAAGTAGGAACGAAAGAAGAGCAAGTCTCACAAACGAGGGATCAAGCTCTTTCAGCAGCACCAGCAAAAGTTGAAGAAGTAAGTAAAGAGCTTCCAAATACAGGAGCGACAGGAGATGCTAGTCTAGTAGCGCTGGGACTCCTCGGAGTAATGAGTGGCTACGGCTTGCTTGCTGGAAAGAAGAGAGAAGACTAATCGGATTTACGAATCTTGGATTTTCTCATAAAAACTAAAAAACAAGGTTTGACTATAGATTGGTCAGGCCTTGTTTTAACTAGTTTTTCTTTCATTAATTAGTTATTTGGCAAGGTTTTTCTATCTCTTTTGTTGATTTTGTGATATAATTAACACGTATAAAAAAAGAAGGAGTCATATCTAATGGCAAAATTGACTGTTAAAGACGTTGACTTGAAAGGGAAAAAAGTTCTCGTTCGTGTTGACTTCAACGTACCTGTTAAAGATGGCGTGATTACCAATGACAACCGTATCACTGCAGCTCTTCCAACTATCAAGTATATCCTTGAACAAGGTGGACGTGCAATCCTCTTCTCTCACCTTGGACGTGTAAAAGAAGAAGCAGACAAAGAAGGTAAATCACTTGCTCCTGTAGCTGCTGACTTGGCTGCTAAATTGGGACAAGAAGTTAAATTTATCCCAGGTGTTACACGTGGTGCTGAATTGGAAGCAGCAATCAACGCTCTTGAAGATGGACAAGTTCTCTTGGTTGAAAACACTCGTTTCGAAGATGTTGACGGCAAGAAAGAATCTAAAAATGATCCTGAACTTGGTAAATACTGGGCATCACTTGGAGATGGTATCTTCGTAAACGATGCATTCGGTACAGCTCACCGTGCACACGCATCTAACGTTGGTATCTCAGCAAACGTTGAAAAAGCAGTTGCTGGATTCCTTCTTGAAAACGAAATTGCCTACATCCAAGAAGCTGTTGAAGCTCCAGAACGTCCATTCGTGGCTATTCTTGGTGGTTCAAAAGTTTCAGACAAGATCGGTGTTATCGAAAACTTGCTTGAAAAAGCTGATAAAGTTCTTATCGGTGGTGGGATGACTTACACATTCTACAAAGCTCAAGGTATCGAAATCGGTAACTCACTTGTAGAAGAAGACAAATTGGATGTTGCGAAATCTCTTCTTGAAAAAGCAAACGGCAAATTGATCTTACCAGTTGACTCAAAAGAAGCAAACGCATTTGCAGACTACACTGAAGTGAAAGACACTGAAGGTGAAGCAGTTGATCCAGGCTTCCTTGGTTTGGATATCGGTCCAAAATCTATCGCTAAATTCGATCAAGAATTGACTGGTGCGAAGACAGTTGTATGGAACGGACCAATGGGTGTATTTGAAAACCCAGACTTCCAAGCTGGTACAATCGGTGTGATGGATGCTATCGTGAAACAACCAGGTGTGAAATCAATCATCGGTGGTGGTGACTCAGCTGCCGCAGCCATCAACCTTGGTCGTGCAGACAAGTTCTCATGGATCTCTACTGGTGGTGGAGCATCAATGGAACTCCTCGAAGGTAAAGTTCTTCCAGGTCTTGCAGCCTTGACTGAAAAATAAATAGTTTATCTGAAAGAAGATGGTTTAACCATCTTCTTTTTAATTTCATTTATAAATATGTTAGATTTATCGATAAATGAAGGGGGGAGAGTGAATATTTGCATCCCGCATCATAAAATGCTACTATGGATGGTAGATGATTAATTTAGATAAGAAAGGGATTAGAATGAAAAATAAAAAAGAAGTCTATGGATTTCGTAAAAGCAAGGTTGCCAAAACTTTGTGTGGTGCTGTTTTAGGAACTGCTTTGATTGCTTTTGCAGACAAAGCAGTATTTGCTGATGAAGTTACAGAGACAACTAGTACAAGTACAGTTGAGGTAGCTACTACAGGGAACCCAGCCACAAATCTACCTGAAGCTCAGGGTGAAATGAGCCAAGTTGCCAAAGAGAGCCAAGATAAGGCTGGTTCTAAAGACTCAGCTTTGCCAGTAGAAGTATCATCAGCTGATTTGGATAAAACAGTTGCCGATGCAAAATCTGCAGGAGTTAAGGTAGTTCAAGATGAAATAAAAGACAAAGGAACAGCCACAACTACTACAGAAAATGCTCAAAAACAAGATGAGATCAAAAGTGACTATGCTAAACAGGCAAAAGAAATAAAGACAACAACTGAAGCATATAAAAAAGAAGTCGCAGCTCATCAGGCAGAAACAGATAAAATCAATGCTGAAAACAAAGCAGCGGATGACAAGTATCAAAAAGATCTAAAAAGTCATCAAGAAGAAGTTGAAAAAATCAACACTGCCAATGCAACAGCTAAAGCAGAATATGAGGCTAAGTTAGCACAATACCAAAAAGATTTAGCAACTGTCAAAAAAGCAAACGAAGATAGTCAACGGGATTATCAAAATAAACTTTCAGCTTACCAGACGGAATTAGCTCGACTACAAAAAGCTAATGCGGAAGCTAAAGAGGCATATGATAAAGCAGTAAAAGAAAACACTGCAAAGAATGCAGCGCTTCAAGCTGAAAATGAAGCGATTAAACAACGTAATGAAACTGCAAAAGCAACTTATGAAGCGGCAATGAAGCAGTATGAAGCAGATCTTGCAGCTGTTAAGAAAGCCAAGGCAGATAATGATGCTGATTATCAAGCTAAATTAGCAGCTTATCAGACAGAATTGGCTCGAGTTCAAAAGGCAAATGTGGAAGCTAAAGAGGCTTATGATAAAGCAGTAAAAGAAAATACAGCTAAAAACATAGCAATTCAAGCTGAAAATGAAGCGATTAAGCAACGTAACGCTACTGCAAAAGCGACTTATGAAGCAGCGTTGAAGCAGTATGAAGCAGACTTGGCAACAGTCAAACAAGCAAATGAAGCTAACGAAACAGACTACCAAGCTAAGCTGGCCAAATACCAGACAGAATTAGCTCGCGTTCAAAAAGCTAACGATGATGCAAAAGCGACCTATGAGAAGGCTGTTGAAGACAACAAGGCAAAAAATGCGGTAATTCAAGCTAAGAATGAAGAAATTAAGCAACAAAATGCTAAAGCCAAAGCAGACTATGAAGCTAAAGTTGCAAAATATGAAGCAGACCTTGCCAAGTATAAGAAAGATGTAGATGAGTATCCACAGAAACTCAAAGAGTACAATGAAGAGCAGGCAAAAATTAAGGCTGCATTGGTAGAACTTGAAAAAAATAAGGATCAGGACGGGTATTTGTCTAAACCATCTGCTCGTAGCTTGGTTTATGACTCAGAACCAAATGCTCAACTTGACCTCAAAACAGAAGGGAAACTTCTCACAGCAACAGCTGTTGATGAAGCCTTCAGTAAGAGTACATCGAAAGCAAAATATGATCAAAAAATTCTACAACTAGATGACTTAGATATCAGTGGTTTAGAGAAGGCGAATTCGACTGCTTCATCTGTTGAATTATATGGAAATATTGGAGATAAATCAAGTTGGACGACCAACGTGGGGAATAATACGGAGGTGAAATGGGGCTCAGTTCTTCTAGAACGTGGACAAAGCGTAACAGCGACTTATACCAATCTTCAAAATTCCTACTACAATGGTAAAAAGATTTCGAAGATTGTTTACAAATATACTGTAGACCCGTCTTCAAAATTTCAAAATCCTAGTGGAAAAGTTTGGTTGGGAATCTTTACAGACCCAACGCTAGGTGTCTTTGCTTCAGCCTATACTGGTAAAGATGAAAAGAATACGTCTATCTTCATCAAAAATGAATTTACCTTCTATGATGAAAATGACAAGCCGATTAATTTTGACAATGCCCTCCTTTCAGTTGCTTCTCTAAATAGAGAAAATAATTCTATTGAGATGGCCAAGGATTACACTGGTACCTTTATTAAAATTTCAGGTTCATCTGTTGGAGAAAAAGATGGAAAGATTTATGCTACAGAAACCCTGAACTTTAAACAGGGACAAGGCGGATCTCGCTGGACTATGTATACTAGAAAGAATGAGCCGGGTTCCGGTTGGGATTCGTCTGATGCACCAAACTCTTGGTATGGTGCGGGAGCAATCAGCATGTCAGGTTCTACTAACCGTGTGACTGTCGGTGCCATTTCTGCGACCCTAGTAGTTTCTTCTGATCCAGTTATGGCGGTAGAAAATGGCAAAAAACCAAACATTTGGTATTCACTCAATGGGAAGATTCGTGCCGTTCATGTTCCGAAAATTACAAAAGAGAACCCAACACCTCCAGTAAAACCAACTGCACCACAAGCTCCTGCTTATGAAGTGGAGAAACCATTGGAACCAGCTCCAGTAGCACCAAGCTACGAAAATGAGCCAACTCCACCGGTAAAAACTCCAGATCAACCAGAGCCATCAAAACCAGAAGAGCCAACATATGAGACAGAGAAACCATTGGAACCAGCTCCAGTAGCACCAAGCTACGAAAATGAGCCAACTCCACCGGTAAAAACTCCAGATCAACCAGAGCCATCAAAACCAGAAGAGCCAACATATGAGACAGAGAAACCATTGGAACCAGCTCCAGTAGCACCAAGCTACGAAAATGAGCCAACTCCACCGGTAAAAACTCCAGATCAACCAGAGCCATCAAAACCAGAAGAGCCAAATTATGATCCATTGCCAACACCACCTGTAGCACCAACTCCTAAGCAGTTGCCAACACCACCAGCGGTGCCAACAGTTCACTTCCATTACAATCGTCTTTTTGCACAACCTCAGATTAATAAAGAAATTAAAAATGAGGATGGAGTAGATATCGATCGTACTCTAGTTGCTAAGCAGTCTGTAGTGAAGTTTGAGTTGAAAACGGAAGCCTTAACTGCAGGGCGTCCAAAAACAACATCGTTTGTATTGGTAGACCCACTTCCAACTGGCTATCAGTTTGATTTGGAAGCGACCAAGGCTGCAAGCAAAGGTTTTGAAACAAGCTATGACAAAGCTAGTCACACTGTAACCTTTAAGGCTACCGAGGAGACCTTGGCTGCTTTCAATGCAGATTTGACAAAATCCTTTGATACTCTATATCCAACTGTTGTTGGCCGTGTCTTGAATGATGGGGCGACTTATACAAATAACTTTACATTGACAGTCAACGATGCCTACGGTGTTAAGTCAAACATTGTTCGTGTAACGACTCCAGGTAAACCAAATGATCCTGACAATCCAAATAACAACTACATCAAGCCTTTGAAAGTTAACAAGAACAAGCAAGGTGTGAATATTGATGGCAAAGAAGTTCTAGCTGGTTCAACGAACTACTATGAACTCACATGGGATTTGGACCAATACAAGGGAGATAAATCTTCTAAAGAAGCAATTCAAAATGGTTTCTACTATGTGGATGATTATCCAGAAGAAGCCTTAACCCTTCAACCAGAATTGGTTAAGATTCGTGATCTAGAGGGCAACCTTGTATCAGGTATCAGTGTTCAACAATATGATAGTTTAGAAGCTGCGCCTAAGAAGGTTCAAGAGCTGTTGAAGAAAGCAAACATCACTATTAAAGGTGCTTTCCAACTTTTCTCAGCTGATAATCCAGCTGAATTCTACAAGAACTATGTAGCAACAGGAAAATCATTGCTAATCACAGATCCGATGACAGTTAAACCTGAATTTGGTCAAACGGGTGGTAAGTACGAAAACAAAGCCTACCAAATTGACTTTGGGAATGGCTATGCTACAGAAGTAGTTGTCAACAACGTACCGAAAATCACACCGAAAAAAGATGTGACAATCAGTATGGATCCAAGCAGTGACAATATCGATGGCCAAACAATTCCGTTGAACCAGTACTTCAATTATCGTTTGATCGGTGGTTTGATTCCACAAAATCATTCTGAGGACTTGAATGACTATAGTTTTGCAGATGATTATGACCAAAAAGGTGATCAATACACTGGAAACTATAAAGTTCTTGCCAAGGTTGATATCCGATTGAAAGACGGTCGTGTTATCAAGGCAGGGACAGACTTAACCGCTGAAACACAGGTTGAACATGACCAAGATAAGGGAATGATTACCATTCGCTTCAAGGAAGAATTCCTTCAAGGGATTCAGTTGGATTCTCCATTCCAGGCTGAGACTTATATTCAAATGAAACGAATTGCTGTCGGAACCTTTGAAAATACCTATGTAAATACTGTGAATAAAGTTGCTTACGCCTCAAACACAGTTCGCACGACAACGTCAGAACCTAAGAAACCAGAGGAACCAACAACTCCTAATTCTAATCCAAATCCAAAAGGGAACCCTACTCTACCTCAAACAGGTACAAATGATTCAAGCTACATGCCATATCTTGGTCTAGCAGCTTTAGTAGGAGTTTTAGGAATTGGTCAGTTGAAACGAAAAGAAGACGAAAGCAACTAATTTCTGGAAGTTAAATAGAAAAGAGGAACTCTGTTTCCTCTTTTTTATAGCCTAAATTAAAAACGCTTCCTATTGATTTTTACTCATGAAATCAACTGATTTATGTTAAAATGGTAGTAGAAAGTTGAGATTATGAGTTATTTTAAAAAATATAAATTTGATAAGTCACAGTTCAAACTTGGTATGCGAACTTTCAAAACGGGAATTGCCGTTTTTCTAGTTCTTTTGATTTTTGGCTTTTTTGGCTGGAAAGGTCTTCAAATCGGTGCTTTGACAGCGGTTTTTAGTCTGAGGGAGAGTTTTGATAAGAGTGTCCATTTTGGGACTTCACGTATTCTAGGAAATGGTATCGGTGGTTTCTACGCCCTTATCTTTTTTCTCTTAAATACCTTATTTCACGGAGCCTTTTGGGTGACCTTGGTGGTTGTTCCAATCTGCACTATGTTAACCATTATGACAAATGTGGCCATGAATAATAAATCGGGGGTTATTGGTGGTGTAGCAGCTATGTTAATCATTACCCTATCAATACCGAGCGGTGAAACAATTTTGTACGTGTTTGCGCGCGTATCAGAAACTTTTATGGGAGTTTTTGTCGCAATTCTCGTAAATTATGATATTGATCGTATTCATCTCTTTTTAGAGAAAAAAGAAAAATAATGTTACATTTTATAACATTATCAATTGACGTTTGTTTTTTTTTAGACTATAATAGACAGAAAGAAGGAAGTTGTAAATGAAGGAAAAAGAATTTCGCCGAAATATGGCTGTTTTTCCTATCGGCAGTGTTATGAAGTTGACCGATCTATCGGCGCGTCAGATTCGTTATTATGAAGATCAAGAGTTGATAAAGCCTGATCGAAACGAAGGGAACCGTCGCATGTATTCCTTGAATGACATGGATCGTCTGCTTGAAATCAAAGATTTTATCTCTGAAGGTTATAATATCGCTGCCATTAAGAAAAAATATGCTGAACGTGAGGCGAAGTCCAAGAAAGCGGTGAGTCAGACTGAGGTGCGTCGTGCACTTCACAATGAACTCCTCCAGCAAGGACGCTTTGCTTCAGCACATTCACCTTTTGGTCGCGGTTAGGCAATCGCAAGTAGTCATATATTAAGGAGAAAAACCATGCCAATCACAGCTGCAGATATTCGTCGTGAAGTCAAGGAAAAAAATGTTACCTTTATTCGTCTCATGTTCTCAGATATTTTGGGAACGATGAAAAACGTCGAAATTCCTGCTACAGATGAACAGTTAGATAAAGTCTTGTCAAACAAGGCTATGTTTGATGGATCTTCTATTGAAGGTTTTGTACGTATCAATGAGTCAGATATGTACTTGTACCCAGACTTGGATACATGGACAGTCTTCCCTTGGGGAGATGAAAACGGAAGTGTTGCAGGTTTGATCTGTGATGTCTATACAACAGAAGGTAAACCATTTGCAGGTGACCCTCGTGGCAATTTGAAACGTGCTCTTCGTCACATGGAAGAAGTAGGATTCAAATCCTTCAACCTTGGGCCAGAGCCAGAATTCTTCCTATTTAAACTGGATGAAAATGGGGATCCGACTCTTGAGGTAAATGACAAGGGTGGCTACTTTGATTTGGCCCCTACTGACCTTGCAGACAATACCCGTCGTGAGATTGTGAATGTCTTGACCAAAATGGGATTTGAAGTAGAGGCAAGTCACCACGAAGTCGCGGTTGGACAACATGAAATTGACTTCAAGTATGATGAAGTCCTCCGTGCCTGTGATAAGATTCAAATCTTTAAACTCGTTGTAAAAACCATTGCTCGCAAACACGGTCTTTACGCAACCTTTATGGCGAAACCAAAATTTGGTATTGCTGGATCAGGTATGCACTGTAATATGTCCTTGTTTGATGCAGAAGGAAACAATGCCTTCTTTGACCCAAATGATCCAAAAGGAATGCAGTTATCTGAAACGGCCTATCATTTCCTTGGTGGTTTGATCAAGCATGCTTACAACTATACTGCTATCATGAACCCAACAGTTAACTCATACAAACGTTTGGTTCCAGGTTATGAAGCGCCTGTTTACATTGCTTGGGCTGGTCGTAACCGTTCGCCACTTGTGCGCGTACCAGCTTCACGTGGTATGGGAACTCGTCTTGAACTGCGTTCAGTGGACCCAATGGCAAACCCATACATCGCTATGGCTGTTCTTTTGGAAGTTGGTTTGCATGGTATTGAAAACAAAATCGAAGCACCAGCTCCTATCGAAGAAAATATCTACATCATGACAGCAGAAGAGCGTAAGGAAGCTGGAATTACCGATCTTCCATCAACTCTTCATAACGCCTTGAAAGCTTTAACAGAAGATGAAGTGGTCAAGGCAGCCCTAGGTGAACACATTTACACTAGCTTCCTCGAAGCTAAACGTATCGAGTGGGCTAGCTATGCAACCTTCGTTTCACAATGGGAAGTTGATAATTATCTTGACTTGTATTAAGAACATAAAAAAAGATTGTCTGATTGGGCAATCTTTTTTTGTTGAAATGAGACTACAACTATAATGTTATGATTAGCAGAGAAGGCTATTCTTTATAAATAATACAAAAAAGTATTTTTGGAAGTTTTACGGTACCATCTGTTAATATGTCGAAACAAATAATAGTATAGGGATGCGGGAAAATAGTTTTTTTCTGTATTTCCTTTAAATTGAAATAGTTTTATGTTAAAATGAGGTGAACATTTCTTTTTAAAATGATTGTATACAAATCATTTTTAGTTTGGAGGTTAATTATGAAATGGAGAAGAGGCATGAAAGTGCCGTTTTCTACTAATTTAGGTAGAAAAACAAAGGCTTATATTGGCCTGATTGTTTTACTTTTTTCTATTTTTCTTCTTCCGGTTCAGTCTTATGCTGCATTAGAAGAGATTAAAAATGGAACGGATATCTCTACCTTAGATATTCGTAAGTTTAATTTAAATATTAACAATGCTAGTATTTTATCTAAATCACAGTCTGTTGATCAGTTTCATCTATCAAATCCCCATTATGAATATCTAAGTGGGGGTGCTTATCCAGGTGAGATGGAAAACTTTACTCTTAAAGTAGATAAAAGTAAAAAACAAGACCAAGTTTTTGAAAATCCTTTATTTCTAAAATTCACAAATATTGGTAACGTTCACGGAAAGCAAGTAGATGCTTACTTAAAATTTAATAAGGTAACTCTTCACTACCTCAATACTGCACAAGCAAGGTCTGAGATGGATAATACTCAAAAATCTACTGTCGAATTCTTCTCAATCTCAGAATTGTGGGAAAAGAGTGCCTTTGAAATTGGGAATGTTCCTTACGTAGATGCAAATCATAATTACATTATGAATAAAGCATTTTGGATTGATGCTGATGTTACAGCAGAAATTCGCTATGCTGATGGGACAGAAACAGACTTGAAATTGGTCATGAAACCAACAGATATTGATGCAATTGATGCAAACAATTTGAAGGAAACCTTCTATGTTAAAAACTATAAGAACGATGTGAACCTTCGATTAATGAACAATGCCAATGTCTTACGACAGGAAGAAACAAGTGATCATACTTCATGGATTGCTACACAAAGTACAAATGGTAGTAATGCTGAAAATAACATCTCGGGTTTAGCTCTTCGATCAAATAGTAACAGCATGAATTTCGGTTATTCATCAACGGAAACCTGTTCGGCTGTATTTGGGCTTTATGTCGAAAAGATCGACCCAAGTCCAGTCCTAGAGGTAGAACCTACTGAGATTCCAGCTAAAGAGGGGCAGGATGTAACCTATAAGGCTACTTTTAAAGTGCCAGTACCTGGTAAAGATCTTTTAGCAGCTCCATCATCTATTGAGATGGTTCAAAATTTTGATGATCGTTTGGACTATAAAGAACTTAAAGTTGAATCAGGTGGAGTGACTCTGCAAGAAGGACGTGACTATACAATTGAGAAGTCAGGTCAAACAGTTACTGTTAAAATGACACCTGAATACATAAAATCAAATTCTGCCACTGAGATTATTATCACTTATAAAACAGTTACAAACAAAAAAGTGGAAGAAAAAGGACCTGAAAAAATTAACAACACTGTAACCTTGCATGTTGATAACTTATCAGCTCCTTCTAATCAGGTGAGCACTGCTCTTCTTTACGAAAAACACCATGAATTTGTCAGTGGAACTCCAGGTAAAGAGTTGCCACAAGAAGTAAAATCCTTGCTTCCAGCAACAGAAAAGAATTTACCTAATGGCAGTCAAGTAACGCCAACGCAACCAAGTCAAACAGAGGTTAAGACAGCGGAAGGCACATGGAGCTTTAAGTCCTACGACAAGACATCGGAAACCATCAATGGAGCAGACGCACACTTCGTAGGAACCTGGGAATTCACTCCAGCGCCAACCTACAAGGCGACACACGAATTTGTCAGCGGAACTCCAGGTAAAGAACTTCCACAAGAAGTGAAATCCTTGCTTCCAGCAGACCAAACAGACTTGAAAGATGGCAACCAAGTAACGCCAACGCAACCAAGCCAAACAGAGGTTAAGACAGCGGAAGGCACATGGAGCTTTAAGGCCTACGACAAGGCATCAGAAACCATCAATGGAGCGGATGCTCACTTCGTCGGTACTTGGGAATTCACCCCAGCTCCAACTTACAAGGCAACACACGAGTTTGTTAGTGGAACGCCAGGAAAAGACCTTCCGCAAGAAGTGAAATCCTTGCTTCCAGCAGATCAAACAGATTTGAAAGACGGTAGTCAAGCGACTCCGACACAACCAAGTCAAACAGAAGTGAAGACGTCAGAAGGTACATGGAGCTTCAAGTCATACGATAAGACCTCTGACACCATCAATGGAGCGGATGCTCACTTCGTCGGTACTTGGGAATTCACCCCAGCCCCAACTTACAAGGCAACACACGAGTTTGTCAGCGGAACTCCAGGCAAAGAACTTCCACAAGAAGTGAAAACCTTGCTTCCAGCAGATCAAACAGATTTGAAAGACGGTAGTCAAGCGACTCCGACACAACCAAGTCAAACAGAAGTGAAGACGTCAGAAGGTACATGGAGCTTCAAGTCATACGATAAGACCTCTGACACCATTAATGGAGCGGATGCTCACTTCGTCGGTACTTGGGAATTCACCCCAGCCCCAACTTACAAGGCAACACACGAGTTTGTCAGCGGAACTCCAGGCAAAGAACTTCCACAAGAAGTGAAAACCTTGCTTCCAGCAGACCAAACAGACTTGAAAGACGGTAGTCAAGCGACACCAACGCAACCAAGCCAAACAGAAGTGAAGACGGCAGAAGGCACATGGAGCTTTAAGTCTTATGACAAGGCATCAGAAACCATCAATGGAGCGGATGCTCACTTCGTCGGTACTTGGGAATTCACCCCAGCTCCAACTTACAAGGCAACACACGAGTTTGTTAGTGGAACGCCAGGAAAAGAACTTCCACAAGAAGTGAAAACCTTGCTTCCAGCAGACCAAACAGACTTGAAAGACGGTAGTCAAGCGACACCAACGCAACCAAGCCAAACAGAAGTGAAGACGGCAGAAGGCACATGGAGCTTTAAGTCTTATGACAAGGCATCAGAAACCATCAATGGAGCGGATGCTCACTTCGTCGGTACTTGGGAATTCACAGAAAGCCCAGCTCCAACAGTGACTCATAAAGCAGTTCACGAGTTTGTCAGCGGAACTCTAGGAAAAGAACTTCCGCAAGAAGTGAAAACCTTGCTTCCAGCAGACCAAACAGACTTGAAAGACGGTAGTCAAGCGACTCCGACACAACCAAGCCAAACAGAAGTGAAGACGGCACAAGGTACCTGGAGCTTCAAGTCCTACGACAAGACTTCAGAAACCATCAATGGAGCGGATGTTAAGTTTGTAGGTACATGGGAATTCACAGAAAGCCCAGCTCCAACAGTGACTCATAAAGCAGTTCACGAGTTTGTCAGCGGAACTCTAGGAAAAGAACTTCCGCAAGAAGTGAAAACCTTGCTTCCAGAAGACCAAACAGACTTGAAAGATGGCAACCAAGTAACTCCAATACAACCAAGTCAAACGGAAGTGAAGACGGCAGAAGGCACATGGAGCTTTAAGTCTTATGACAAGGCATCAGAAACCATCAATGGAGCGGATGCTCACTTCGTCGGTACTTGGGAATTCACAGAAAGCCCAGCTCCAACAGTGACTCATAAAGCAGTTCACGAGTTTGTCAGCGGAACTCTAGGAAAAGAACTTCCGCAAGAAGTGAAAACCTTGCTTCCAGCAGACCAAACAGACTTGAAAGACGGTAGTCAAGCGACTCCGACACAACCAAGCCAAACAGAAGTGAAGACGGCACAAGGTACCTGGAGCTTCAAGTCCTACGACAAGACTTCAGAAACCATCAATGGAGCGGATGTTAAGTTTGTAGGTACATGGGAATTCACAGAAAGCCCAGCTCCAACAGTGACTCATAAAGCAGTTCACGAGTTTGTCAGTGGAACCCCTGGCAAAGAACTTCCACAAGAAGTGAAAACCTTGCTTCCAGCAGACCAAACAGACTTGAAAGACGGTAGTCAAGCGACTCCGACACAACCAAGCCAAACAGAAGTGAAGACGTCAGAAGGTACCTGGAGCTTCAAGTCATACGACAAGACATCGGAAACAATTAATGGAGCAGATGTTAAGTTTGTAGGCACATGGGAATTCACCCCAGCGCCAACTTACAAGGCAACACATGAGTTTGTCAGTGGAACCCCTGGTAAAGAACTTCCGCAAGAAGTGAAAGTCTTGCTTCCGGCAGATCAAACAGACTTGAAGGACGGCAGCCAAGTAACGCCAACGCAACCAAGTCAAACAGAAGTGAAGACTGCAGAAGGTACATGGAGCTTTAAGTCCTATGACAAAGCATCAGAAACCATCAATGGAGCGGATGCCCACTTCGTCGGTACTTGGGAATTTACCCCGGCACCAATTAACAATTCTGGAAATAATAGCCAACCAGAAGAAGGAAGTAGTCAAACTAAGACCTTGTTACCAAACACAGGCTCTGCAGTATCTGGTCTTCTTTCAATCATCGGTCTTGCCTTTGCAAGCCTAGCAGCTTTTGTCCTTCGCAAGAAAGACTAAGTTACTCTTAGTAAATGAGAGATTAACTGCTTAATTCCGTAGTATAAGAAGAGAGAACGAGAAATCGTTCTCTCTTTTTCTTGCGTTTTATATCGAGGTGTGATATAGTTTATATAACGAAGTGCGATATATCGAACTGAATAGGAGGTGTGGTTAAATGGAATTAACAGATAAGATTAGGCGTGTTTACCTTCCCATGACTGAAACGGGTTTTTATATCTTGTTTTGTTTACAGAAGGAGAACCATGGATATGGTATCACACAAAAGGTCAAGGAGATGACAGATTCGCAAGTTTCGATTAGTCCTGGAACTATGTATGGGACCTTGTCAAAGATGGAAAAGGATGGCTTGATTTTCTTTGTCCGAGAAGAGGAAAAACGGAAAATTTATCAGATAACAGATTTGGGACGCAAAGTCTTAGATATTGAATTGAAACGTATTGAGCGGCTCTATAGAAATAGTCGGGAGGAAGGATGATGGGAAAGAAGGTTATTTATAGAATTTCTACCATTGCGGATTATGATAGAGAGGCTTTATATCTTAGAAAAATGCATTCTGAGGGGTGGAAGCTCAAGGAAGTAACCTACTCTATCTTGTTGTTTGCAGTTAAGTATACCTTTGAAAAGTGCCAACCGGAGCAGGTGTCTTATCAGTTAGACTTTTATCCAATGAAAAAATCAGAGAGAGAGCCTCCTATTTGCAACTGTTTAAAGACTGTGGATGGGAGCATATTACAGACTTTAATGGTTTTTCCTACTTTAGAAAGCTTCATTCTGGAATTGAGTCGGATGCTGAGTTTGAAATTTATAATGACGCGGCCGGGAAGTTAGCTGTGGTCAAACGGATTTTAAGACTGCGGTTAGTACCTGCTTTACTTTTGCTAGCCATACATATACCATTCTTACTTAAATTGCCCAATAGAAGTAATGCGTATGGTCTATGGAGTTTTCTTACGGCCGGGCTAGATATTTTCTTGTCTTTAATCCTTTTGTTAATAGTTGCCTATATTAGCTGGAAGTTATGGCATAAAAAGAAGGAATTATCAGATTTATGATAGGGTAGGTATGCTCAAAATTGGAGGGAAAGTCATGATAAATAAAAAGCAATTTCGGATTTTTACAATAGTTGATTTGGACAAGGAAGAAGAATATTTGCATGAGATGCACTTGAAAGGCTGGAGGTATAGAACTAACCGTTTGGGCTTTTTCTATTTTGAACAATGCCAACCAGATGATGTCATCTATCATATCTGTGATTCTAGATTTCTTAAAAAGTATAAGCATGAACTACAAGAGTTTAGAAATAGCGGTTGGGAATTGATAGAAACAGGTTTTTGTTCAATTCTTCGTAAACCAACTTCTGATATACTTTCAGAGGAGAAAGTCTATATGAGTAAGGGTCTCAGATGGGAAGTTATGCGGTCTAGACTTCGTTCCTGTATAGCCACTTTTTCAGGTGGTCTTGTTGTTTGCATGAGTTTGTATCGAGAAAACTTGTCTCAGTCTTTCTTTATTACTTTCGTTTTATACGCTTGTTTAATTTCTTATCTGATCTATGGATATTACAGACTTAAAAGGAAATACCAAGTAGATGAGAAGTAAGATTCTAGGTCTTCAGACTGATTTTTAGCACTCTTAGCAAAAGAGTGCTAATTTTTTGAGTTTTTGTCTTGACATTCTCTTCTAAGGGTGTATAATAGAATCATGAGTTAGCACTTGAGTGCATAGAGTGCTAATCGATCGGACAGAGAGGAGTGATGAGATGGTTACAGAGCGTCAGCAGGATATTTTAAATCTGATTATTGACATCTTTACCAAAACGCACGAACCTGTCGGATCCAAAGCTTTGCAAGAGTCTATTAACTCTAGCAGTGCTACCATTCGTAATGATATGGCGGCTTTAGAAAAGCAAGGTTTGCTTGAGAAAGCTCATACCTCAAGCGGTCGGATGCCAAGTGTTGCTGGTTTTCAGTACTATGTGAAACACTCGCTGGCTTTTGACAGACTGGCTGAAAATGAGGTATACGAGATTGTCAAAGCCTTTGATCAGGAGTTCTTCAAACTGGAGGATATTCTGCAAGAGGCCGCCAATCTACTAACAGATTTGAGTGGTTGTACGGTTGTAGCGCTGGATGTAGAACCAAGTAGGCAGAAGCTAACAGCTTTTGATATTGTTGTCCTCGGGCAACATACAGCTCTTGCTGTTTTTACGCTTGATGAGTCTAGAACAGTTACCAGTCAGTTTTTGATTCCAAGAAATTTCTTGCAGGAAGATTTGCTGAAACTGAAGAACATCATTCAGGAACGTTTCCTCGGTCACACCGTTCTGGATATTCACTACAAGATTCGGACGGAGATTCCGCAGATTATCCAGCGTTACTTCACAACAACGGACAATGTCATGGATCTCTTTGAACACATTTTTAAAGAAATGTTCAGCGAAAACATTGTAGTATCTGGCAAGGTTAATCTCTTGAATTTTGCCAATCTAGCGGCCTATCAGTTCTTTGACCAACCGCAAAAGGTGGCTTTAGAGATTCGTGAGGGTCTGCATGAAGATCAAATGCAAAATGTCCGTGTTGCAGACAGTCAGGAATCCTGTCTAGCTGATTTGGCGGTGATTAGCAGTAAGTTCCTCATTCCTTATCGAGGTTTTGGAATTCTAGCGATTATCGGTCCAGTCAGTCTAGATTATCAGCAATTGGTCAACCAAGTCAATGTGGTCAATCGTGTTTTGACCATGAAGTTGACAGATTTTTATCGCTACCTCAGCAGTAATCATTACGAAGTAAATTAATTTTGAAATCATTAAAGGAGGCGAACATGGCCCAAGATAAAAAGAACGAAGAAATGAAAGAAGAGGAAGTTGTGGAAACAACTGAAGAAACAACTCCTGAGAAGTCTGAGTTGGATTTGGCAAATGAACGTGCGGATGAGTTTGAAAATAAATACCTTCGCGCTCATGCAGAAATGCAAAATATTCAACGCCGTGCCAATGAAGAACGTCAAAACTTGCAACGTTATCGTAGCCAAGATCTGGCAAAAGCAATCTTACCATCGCTCGACAACTTAGAACGTGCTCTGGCTGTTGAAGGTTTGACAGAAGATGTCAAAAAAGGACTAGAGATGGTGCAAGAAAGCTTGGTTCATGCTTTGAAAGACGAAGGAATCGAAGAAATCGCAGCTGACGGCGAATTTGACCATAACTATCACATGGCCATCCAAACTCTCCCAGCGGATGATGAACATCCAGCAGATACCATCGCACAAGTCTTCCAAAAAGGCTACAAACTCCATGACCGCATTCTAAGACCAGCAATGGTGGTGGTGTATAACTAGGATACAAAGCCCGTAAAAAGCTCACAGTAAAAATAGGAGATTGACGAAGTGTTCGATGAACACAAGAAAATCTATCTTTTTTACCCAGAGCTTAGGGCGTGTTCGATTAGGTAATTCTGACGGTAGCTAAAGCAACTCGTCAGAAAACGGCAATCGCTATGGCGTTTGCCTAGCCTCCTTACTAACTCGTCGTCGAAATAATATCGATTTCGACTCCTCGTGTCGCAACATATATACATTAAAACCTTGTCCGAAACGACAATAAACTATGAAAGAAAGATAAAAAGCAAGCCGGAGGCTTGCAAGGAAGATATTTCCCGCCGTGGTGAAAGTTTCAGTAGCTTTTGCTACTGAAACAGGGGATTTTTGAGACAATAGGCTCAAAAATAAGTGATGAAATCCCGTAGGGAGTTGCTCACGTCCCCACCACTTAAGGGGAATATCAAAAAATCAAAATTCGAATTAAAATTTAAGGAGAAAAACACATGTCTAAAATTATCGGTATTGACTTAGGTACAACAAACTCAGCAGTAGCAGTTCTTGAAGGAACTGAAAGCAAAATCATCGCAAATCCAGAAGGAAACCGCACAACTCCATCTGTAGTTTCATTCAAAAACGGTGAAATCATCGTTGGTGATGCTGCAAAACGTCAAGCAGTCACAAACCCAGATACAGTTATCTCTATCAAATCTAAGATGGGAACTTCTGAAAAAGTTTCTGCAAATGGAAAAGAATACACTCCGCAAGAAATCTCAGCTATGATCCTTCAATACTTGAAAGGTTACGCTGAAGATTACCTTGGTGAAAAAGTAACTAAAGCTGTTATCACAGTACCTGCCTACTTCAATGATGCACAACGTCAAGCTACAAAAGACGCTGGTAAAATCGCTGGTCTTGAAGTAGAACGTATTGTCAACGAACCAACTGCAGCAGCTCTTGCTTATGGTTTGGACAAGACTGACAAAGAAGAAAAAATCTTGGTATTTGACCTTGGTGGTGGTACATTCGACGTATCTATCCTTGAATTGGGTGACGGTGTCTTTGATGTATTGGCGACTGCAGGGGATAACAAACTCGGTGGTGACGACTTTGACCAAAAAATCATTGACCACATGATTGCAGAATTCAAGAAAGAAAATGGTATTGACTTGTCTACTGACAAGATGGCTCTTCAACGTTTGAAAGATGCGGCTGAAAAAGCGAAGAAAGACCTTTCTGGTGTAACTTCAACTCAAATCAGCTTGCCATTCATCACTGCTGGTGAATCTGGACCTCTTCACTTAGAAATGACCTTGACTCGTGCGAAATTTGACGATTTGACTCGTGACCTTGTAGAACGTACAAAAGTTCCAGTTCGTCAAGCCCTTTCAGATGCAGGTTTGAGCTTGTCAGAAATCGATGAAGTTATCCTTGTTGGTGGTTCAACTCGTATCCCAGCCGTTGTAGAAGCTGTTAAGGCTGAAACTGGTAAAGAGCCAAACAAATCAGTAAACCCTGACGAAGTAGTTGCCATGGGTGCTGCGATCCAAGGTGGTGTGATCACTGGTGATGTGAAAGACGTTGTCCTTCTTGACGTAACACCATTATCACTCGGTATCGAAACAATGGGTGGAGTATTTACAAAACTTATCGATCGCAACACTACTATTCCAACATCTAAGTCACAAGTCTTCTCAACTGCAGCAGACAACCAACCAGCCGTTGATATCCACGTTCTTCAAGGTGAACGCCCAATGGCAGCAGATAACAAGACTCTTGGACGTTTCCAATTGACAGATATCCCAGCTGCACCTCGTGGTATTCCACAAATCGAAGTAACATTTGACATCGATAAGAACGGTATCGTGTCTGTTAAAGCTAAAGATCTTGGAACTCAAAAAGAACAAACCATTGTGATCCAATCGAACTCAGGTTTGACAGACGAAGAAATCGACCGCATGATGAAAGATGCAGAAGCTAACGCTGAAGCAGATAAGAAACGTAAGGAAGAAGTTGACCTTCGTAACGAAGTAGACCAAGCAATCTTTGCGACTGAAAAGACAATCAAGGAAACTGAAGGCAAAGGCTTCGACGCAGAACGCGACGCTGCCCAAGCTGCCCTTGATGAGCTTAAGAAAGCCCAAGAAGACAACAACTTGGACGAAATGAAAGCGAAACTCGAAGCTTTGAACGAAAAAGCTCAAGGCCTTGCTGTTAAACTCTACGAACAAGCCGCAGCAGCTCAACAAGCTCAAGCAGGAGCAGAAGGCGCACAAGCAACAGGAAACGCAGGCGATGACGTCGTAGACGGAGAGTTTACTGAAAAGTAAACTATAAGTCAGGAGGATTTAATGAAAGTTGATGAATTAATTGCCAAACTTGAGAAAAACGGTTTAGAAATCTACCGTAAGAATAATGAACAACAAATTTCTTTGTATTATTTGGATGATATCGTTGGTAATAAATTTTTAGAAATCCATTATAGTCAAGATGATGAAATTACAAGAGTAAAATTTCATACAGATACAGTCTTTCCAACATATTTAGAAGGTATCGAGGAAAACTCAGGTGATGACGATTATTCTATAACACGACAAGTAAGGGCTGAGAATTACAGTAATGAAGACATTATTATGATTGCAGTTGCTAGCTATGACGCAGTAGAGAAAAAGTATCAGTTGAAGTATAAAAAATAAAAGAGTCATTTCAATTTAAATGGTTGAATTAATACAAATTGGAAATCCAGAGGTTGCAACCCAGCCTCTGTTTTTCGGTAAAAAGGGATAGGACTTGAGTGGTTTGGGTTTTATCTCATCAATATGAAAGAAAGGAATTGAACCCGACCTAAATCGTGGTCTCGTTCCGTAATATTAATAGAAAGGAATAAGGGTGTTCGTAATTGAACTCGAGCGGAAAGCTTAGAAATTAGATAAACCTCCTAAGAAATCAGGATTTCTTGTCGGCTTCCTAAATTTCAGTCGCTTTCTGTTCGCTCTTAGTATCTTGTATGAACAATACTGAATTTTATGATCGTCTGGGGGTGTCAAAAAACGCTTCGGCAGACGAGATCAAAAAGGCTTATCGTAAGCTTTCGAAAAAATACCACCCAGATATCAACAAGGAACCTGGCGCTGAGGAAAAATACAAGGAAGTTCAAGAAGCCTATGAGACCTTGAGTGACGACCAAAAACGTGCAGCCTACGACCAATATGGTGCTGCAGGTGCCAACGGTGGCTTTGGTGGTGCTGGCGGTTTCGGTGGCTTTGACGGAGCAGGTGGCTTCGGTGGTTTTGAGGATATCTTCTCAAGTTTCTTTGGAGGAGGCGGTGCTTCGCGCAATCCAAACACCCCTCGTCAAGGGGATGACCTCCAGTATCGTGTGAACTTGACCTTTGAAGAAGCTATCTTCGGAACTGAAAAAGAAGTCAAGTACAACCGTGAAGCAAGCTGTCGTACATGTAATGGATCTGGTGCTAAGCCAGGGACAAGTCCAGTCACTTGTGGACGCTGTCATGGTGCTGGTGTCATTAACGTCGATACGCAGACTCCTCTTGGTATGATGCGTCGCCAAGTAACCTGTGATGTCTGTCATGGTCGTGGAAAAGAAATCAAAGACCCATGTACAACTTGTCACGGTACAGGTCATGAAAAACAAGCTCATAGCGTACATGTAAAGATCCCTGCTGGTGTGGAAACAGGCCAACAAATCCGCCTAGCGGGTCAAGGTGAAGCAGGATTTAACGGTGGACCTTATGGTGACTTGTATGTGGTGGTTTCAGTAGAAGCTAGTGATAAGTTTGAACGTGAAGGAACCACTATCTTCTACAATCTGAACCTCAACTTTGTCCAAGCAGCCCTTGGTGATACTGTGGAAATTCCAACCGTGCATGGTGATGTCGAATTGGTCATCCCGGAAGGAACTCAGACTGGCAAGAAATTCCGTCTACGTGGTAAGGGAGCACCGAGCCTTCGTGGCGGTGCCGTTGGTGACCAATACGTGACTGTCAATGTCGTAACTCCGACAGGTTTGAACGACCGCCAAAAAGCAGCGCTTAAAGAGTTCGCAGCTGCAGGTGACTTGAAAGTCAATCCAAAGAAAAAAGGCTTCTTTGACCATATAAAAGATGCCTTTGAAGGAGAATAAAACAAAAAGAGCCGATGGGCTCTTTTTTTGTTATCATTAAAAATTTAGTGTCAAAAAATCATTTTCCAGTTAGTCTACTATTTGTACTTTTGAGTGAGCAAGCCAGCCTCATCCATCTCCTGAATGAGTTGCTTGATTTCCGCTTCTTTGCCAGGTTTCACAGTGAGAGTATCGATATGTTTGATCGCCGAATTATCCTGAATATCCACTAAAGTCAAAGCTTTTTCATAGAATGCAATTCCCTTTTTAAGATTTTCCTGATCATCCCAAAAGAGAATTGAGTAATTAGGGTTAAATGTCTTTCCGATTTCTTGGAAATACTTCTCACTTTCCTTTTCTAAAAATTGTATTAAACCATGATTGAACAAGTTGTCTCCTACCTTATAGCATGAAATATCCCCTGCCTGTAGGACATAGACTTCGAGTCGGTTTTTGGTAAGTTTTGGACTTTCTTTTAGGACGGGGTGACTATTGATAACCTCATCTGAGAAAGTAACATAAAAATTTAAGCCTCCACCCTCAAATTGATACCTTCCATCTGATTCTACTTTCTCGGGAGGGAGGTCAAGGGAGATAAAGATTTGTTTTAAGGCTTCATTCCCCTCACGGATGTCACTCGGTGAAGCCTTGAAAAGATTGGCCACTAGTAGAAATGCCAAGGCTACAAGAAGGCAGAGGCAGCCGCAAGGGATCGCGATGATCTTCGCTAGAACTTTTACAAACTGTTTCATTTTCATTCCTCTTCTTTGTTTGGACTTGACAACCCAAAATGGATTTAAGGAAAGTTGTTGGCTCTTTTTACTTATCCTCAAGCTCCTGTGTTTCTTTTATCACAGCTAGTCTGGTTTGGAAATCTTTTTCTAAAACTTTGAACTTGTAAGTCAAGTCTTTTTGGTATTCCTTGATAAGGGCTTTTTGTTGGTCGATGATTTGCAGGCTGTTTTGAATGACATCTAAATTCTCCTTCATAGCTTCGACACGGTAGCTAGTATCCATCAACTCCTCTGTGATGGCTTGGCGATGTTTTACGACAAAATAACTTCCAGCTGCAGCACCTGCAAATAGCAATAGATTGGATAGTTTCATGGCAACTCCTTAGGCATTTCTAATGGTTTCAGCGACTTGGGCAAGTTTGTCAAAGTCTGGTTCGTGGGCGATAAAGTCAATCTTGAGGTCGTCTTCTGCACTGTAGCGAGGTACGAGGTGCACGTGAGTATGAACGACCGTTTGACCAGCAATTTCCTCGCAGTTGGCAATGATATTCATGCCGACAGCTTTGGTAGCCTTCATGACTTTTTGAGCCACTGTTGGCACTTGTGCAAAGAGTTGGCTAGCGCTGGCGGCATCCATCTCCAAAAGATTGCGATAGTGCTCTTTTGGTACAATGAGGGTGTGTCCAGGTGTTACTTGAGAGATATCAAGAAAGGCAAGAACTTGCTCATCCTCGTATACTTTTGAAGCAGGAATCTCTCCTGCGATGATCTTACAAAAAATGCAATCTGACATAAAATCCACCTCTACTGTATTGAATTTTGATATAATATAGCTACATTATACCAGATTCGGAGAAAATATGTTAGAAATTAAAAGCCTGACAGGAGGCTATGTTCACGTCCCTGTCTTGAAAGATGTGTCCTTTACAGTTGAAAGTGGGCAGTTGGTTGGTCTGATTGGCCTTAACGGTGCTGGGAAATCAACGACAATCAATGAAATTATCGGTCTTTTGACACCTTATAGTGGGGAAATTAAGATTAATGGCCTAACTCTGCGAAAAGATGCGACCAACTACCGCAAACAGATTGGCTACATCCCAGAAACGCCTAGCTTGTATGAGGAATTGACCCTCAGAGAGCATATTGAAACGGTGGCTATGGCTTACGGTATTGATCAGAATATAGCTTTTGAGCGAGTAGAACCTTTGTTAAAAATGTTCCGTCTGGACCAGAAATTGGACTGGTTCCCTGTTTATTTTTCAAAAGGGATGAAGCAGAAGGTCATGATTATCTGTGCTTTTGTGGTGGATCCAAGTCTTTTCATCGTGGACGAGCCTTTCCTTGGTCTCGATCCGCTTGCGATTGCGGACCTGATTCAGCTTCTGGAAGTAGAAAAGCAAAAAGGCAAATCCATTCTCATGAGTACCCACGTGCTGGACTCTGCGGAAAAGATGTGTGATGCCTTTGTTATCCTCCACAAGGGAGAGGTGCGGGCTCAGGGCAACCTCCAGCAACTCCGCGAGGCCTTTGACATGCCTGAAGCGAGTTTGAATGATATTTACTTGGCTCTGACCAAAGAGGAGGAGCTATGAAAGACTTGTTTTTAAAGCGAAAGCAGGCTTTTCGTAAGGAGTGTGTCGGTTATCTGCGTTATGTTCTCAATGACCACTTTGTCTTGTTCCTGTTAGTTCTTATCGGTTTTCTAGCCTACCAGTACAGTCAACTCTTGCAAGATTTTCCTGAAAATCATTGGCCCATCCTCTTGTTTTTGGGAATTGTATCTGCCTTGCTTTTGGCTTGGGGAGGAATCGCGACCTACATGGAAGTGTCTGACAAGCTCTTTCTCTTAGTCAGTGAAGAGGAGGTCAAGTTGTACCTCAAAGGACAGACGTCGCGTTCATTGGTTTTCTGGATAATTGTTCAAACCCTCTTTTTACTCTTATTTGCACCCTTGTTTTTAGCCATGGGCTATGGCTTGTCAGTCTTTCTTGCCTATGTGCTTTTATTAGGAGCTGGGAAATACCTCCTCTTTCGTCAAAAAGCCAGCAAATTTTTCACAGAGACTGGGCTTGACTGGGACTATGTGATCTTCCAAGAAAGCAAGCGCAAGCAAATTTTGCTTCGTTTCTTTGCTCTCTTTACTCAGGTTAAGGGCGTTTCAAATAGTGTCAAACGTCGCGCTTATCTGGATTTCATCCTTAGAACAGTTCAGAAAGTGCCGAGCAAGATTTGGCAAAACCTCTATCTCCGTTCTTACTTGCGAAATGGAGACCTCTTTGCCCTCAGTTTCAGGCTTCTCTTGCTTTCCTTGTTAGCTTTGCTCTTTATCGAGCAAGTTTGGATCGCAACGGCAGTGGTGGTTCTATTTAATTACCTTATGCTTTTCCAGTTATTGGCTCTCTATCGTGCTTTTGACTACCAGTACTTGACCCAGCTCTTTCCTTTAGAAAAGGGTGAAAAAGAGAAAGGACTACAGGCAGTTATCCGAGGATTGACAGGTTTTGTTTTAATGGTTCAACTGATAGTTGGTTTGATTACCCTCCAAGAAAAACTAGCCCTTCTAGCCCTGCTTGGAGCTGGACTGGTTTTACAAGTCTTGTATTTGCCTTATCAGGTAAAACGTCAGATGCAGGATTAATCTTACTTATAGGACACTAAAAAAGAAGTTGAGTTCTGTCTCAGCTTCTTTTATTTTCTACAAGATAATAGTTGGTCCGTAGAGACTTAGCTTGGTTTTGACTTGGTCAAAGTGGAAACGGTCATAGGCCCGCCAAGCGGCGCGAGTAGGAGCATCTGGATTGAGAGCGCTAAGACCCAGGAGAAGACTGGAAGTCTGGTAAAATTTTTCCAGCTCAATCAAGAATCGATTATCCACTGTCTCAGTTTTAGAGAGAAAGTCAAGGATATTGTTCAGCTGCTCCTGAAAGCGGACATCGTCAGCTGTTGCCTGTTTGCAGACTTGGTAGGCTTTGTTTAACTCAGTTATCAGTTTCTGAGCTCTTTTGATTGGGTCTGTATCTGTCATGAGAATGCCTCCTTTGTGCTGGTTTTAAAGTTGTTTCAAGTGATTGTCTTTCTATAATCATAGTCTATCACTTTTAACTCTTTTTCTACTTTCAAATCTTTAATTGTCATTGAAATTTCCTGAATGGTAATTGCAGGATTTTATGATAAAATGATTGTAAGGTTATCATAGCTATTTTGCGAATGATTCGACACTTTAGGAATTTTTGAGAACAGTTTAGGATTTGGTGAAAAATAGTTTCTAGACTTATGCTATCCTCTTTTTAGGAGGTTTTATCCATGAACTACATTATCATCCAAAAAGAGAAAGAAATTTTCAAATTAAACATAGAGGATATCTACTATATCCAAACGCATCCAAGCAAAGCCCATACCGTGCAGATTGTTACAGAAAACGCTAGCTTTGATCTATTTCAAAATTTAAGCAATCTTGAGAAACAATATGGAGAAACCTTGACGAGATGTCATCGAAATTGTCTGGTTAACCTTGAACGGCTAAAATCCATGGATATCCAAAGAAAGACTCTTTTTCTTGGAGAAGAAGGTCGATATGCTGTTCAGTATGCCAGACGTCGCTATAGAGATATTCGCCAAAGATGGTTGAAACAAGGAGAGTAAGAAGATGAGAATATTTGTTTTAGAAGATGATTTCTCCCAACAAGCTAGGATTGAAACGACGATTGAGAAACTCTTGAAAGAACATCATATCATTCCCAGCTCTTTTGAAGTCTTTGGCAAGCCAGACCAACTTCTGGCAGAGATGCATGAGAAGGGAGCACATCAGCTATTCTTTTTGGACATTGAGATTCGAAATGAGGAGATGAAAGGCCTAGAAGTGGCAAGAAAGATTCGGGATCGAGATCCTTATGCCCTGATCGTCTTTGTGACGACTCACTCGGAGTTTATGCCCCTGTCCTTTCGCTACCAAGTGTCTGCTTTGGACTACATTGATAAGTCCTTGTCGGCAGAGGAGTTTGAGTCTCGTATCGAGACAGCTCTTCTCTATGCCGATAGTCAAGACAGCAAAAGCCTGGCGGAAGATTGCTTTTATTTTAAATCAAAATTTGCTCAATTCCAGTATCCTTTTAAAGAGGTTTACTATCTCGAAACGTCTCCTAGAGCCCATCGTGTTATTCTCTATACCAAGACGGATAGACTGGAATTTACGGCGAGCCTAGAGGAGGTTCTCAAGCAGGAGCCTCGTCTCTTGCAGTGTCATCGTTCTTTTCTCATCAATCCTGCAAATGTGGTGCATTTGGATAAGAAAGAAAAACTGCTTTTCTTTCCCAATGGTGGAAGTTGTCTAATCGCGCGTTATAAGGTTAGGGAAGTTTCTGAGGCTATCAATAATTTGCATTGAGCTAGGAGAATTTATGAATATTGCTTGGATATTATTGTATACACTTATTACTAATGGGCTAGAAATTGTCATTTTCTTTAAGGTAGATGGAATTGATCTTACTTTCGAGAGGATTTTTAAGGCCTTTCTTCTGAAATTTCTCCTAGGGGCCATTTTTGCGACTTTTCAATTTTTAGCTGTGAGTGAATATTTGTCATATTTTATAGAACCTTTGTTTGGCATAGGGTTATCTTTCTTATTGTTAAGAGGGCTTCCTAAAAAACTCCTTTTCTTTTATGGTCTCTTTCCAATGATATTGGTGAATCTCTTTTATAGAGGTGTTTCTTATTTTGTTCTTCCATTTTTGGGACAAGGGCAAGTATATGACAGTTATTCATTTATTTGGTTATGTATAATGATTTTCAATTTCTTCATTTCTCTAGTCTTTTTGAAATGGTTGGACTATGATTTTACTAGTTTGAGAAGGGAGATTCTAGATAAAGGTTTTCAAAAGTCCTTGACTAAAATTAACTGGATAATGGGAACCTACTATCTAGTTATGGAAACTCTGTCTTTCTTTGAATATGAACAAAGCATTCAATCAAAGACTGTTCGCCATCTGATCCTAGTGTTTTACATGCTCTTTTTTATGGGGGTTATCAAGAAGCTGGATACCTATTTGAAGGAAAAACTTCAGGAGAAACTGAACCAAGAACAGGCCCTGCGCTATAGAGATATGGAACGGTATAGTCGGCATATAGAGGAGCTTTATAAGGAAGTTCGGAGCTTTCGTCATGATTATGCCAACCTCTTGACCAGCTTAAGCCTAGGCATTGAAGAGGAGGATATGGAGCAGATAAAAGAGATCTACGACTCCGTCTTGAAGGATTCTAGTGAAAAATTGCAGTACAACAAATATGACCTTGGTAGATTGGTGAATATTCGGGATCGTGCCCTCAAAAGTCTCCTCGCAGGAAAATTTATAAAAGCCAGAGAAAAGGATATTGTCTTTAATGTCGAAGTTCCTGAGGAGATTCAAGTTGAGGGGATGAGTCTACTTGATTTTCTAACCATTGTGTCTATCCTTTGTGACAATGCTATTGAAGC